>JAFVPG010000177.1 GCA_017505415.1 Lentisphaeria bacterium
ATCGCCTTTTTATTTGCTATCGCCTTGGCAAAATCTCAAAGTATATTTTTACAACGGGGTATGCCAATGTGACAGCATATAAAAAGAGAGCTTGCTCTCCCCCAATTGTGGCTAATCGCGGTGAAAGATTTGCTTCATCATTCCTCAGCGTTCCACCCGCTTTTATAAGAGGAAGGATGAAGCAAATACTTCACCGCAAATAATGCCTGACACTACCCAGTCGCTGACATCACGGCTATGCCGTCATATCGCACCGGGTCGTACCCGGCGTTGGGTTCCGTCTTCGCTGCGCTACGCGTGACAAGGCAGGCGGAGGAACGCGTCAGCGTAAAAAAGAGGCGGGTGGAACGCCGGGCGACGCAAGCCCCTGCAAAAAAAGCACAAGATACAGCTATCTCCCCATATTGGGAACATAGCCTTAAAGAAAAACTTTCCAGATGATATTGTCTGCATTGCCCCACTCGGAAGCATTGAAAGACGCACAATGACCGTCAAGAATTCCGCCGTTTACTCTGCCTGAGTGACGGAGATAGACTTTGCCCCAGCCTGTGCCACTTGCATTGGCTCCGTGTTTGCTGGCAGTTGCCGGAGTGTAAAAACTTGTCTGGTTTGTCAGCCCCGCCTGTGACATATCGGCAATGTAAACCAGCGAAGGATTGAGTTTTGAAAGTTTCAGGTATTTCAGTAAATTGGCATACGAATTAGTGTGAAAGGAGATTGTCATATCATATCTGCCGCCGTATGAAGTTTTTGTATCTCCTGAACAGCGGAAAGTTTTTGAACCTTTGGGCAGATAATCTGCATCGGTATTTTTGTTGTTGGCGGCAACTCCGCTCAAAATGCTGTCAAAATTGACACTTGTTGCATTGGCTGGCGGTATGATATCGTCAAAATCAGAGGCGTACATATTGACTGCGGTCATGATTTGTTTCTGATTGCTGATACATGCGGCGCCTCTGGCTCTTTCTCTGGCTTTGTTGAGAGCGGGGAGGAGCATACCTGCGAGAATTGCGATGATGGCAATTACGACGAGAAGTTCAATCAGAGTGAATGTTTTTTTCATGATTTGTCCTTTCTTGTTCAGGTTGAAATTAATTTATATTTGTCAGATTTTTTTCAGTCTGCAAAATTCTTTGAAATAGCGTTCTCCGAGAATTTTTTGGGATTGAGTGTTGAAATGCAAGGCATCACCTTTATCAGTCAGATTTTCTGTTGTAACATATCCCATACAAGGGAGAGTCTTAACAACATTTTGCGTTGCCTGATTAATAAGCTCACGAGCAAATGTTTCAGTGGAAAGAAAACGTCCGAGTTCGCCGCAGATAAAAGGAACATCAGGGGCAAGGTCAAGATCTTTTCTGAAATTATTTACAACTTCAGTCAAATCTTTGGCATATTCAGTGTTTTTCTGTGCGGCATCATTTTCGCCCTGATGCCACAGAACGGCAATTATTCTGCCGTATCGTTGAGCATTTTTTGCCATGATTACCGCATCATCATAAGGGTGCTTGTCGGAATGAATATCTTTGCCGTTGATTTTCCATGAAGAGATTGGCGTGCCGCCTACTGCGGCAGGTATGATACCGATTTTCCTGTCGGGGAAAAGTTTTGAAATATATTTGGCAAACGTCCTGCCTGGCGATACACCTCTGATATTTTCACGGTCAAAAGTTACCGGTTCTATTGCCGGAACCCATTTCATATTTTCATTCAATGCATACACGTTTTCAACAGGAATCAGATCATCGGCTTCAGGTTCGCCTCTGCCTGCCATATTGGATTGTCCGGCAAGCAATATCAGCAGCATTTCATCGTTCATTTTTTCTGTTCCTTTCATATTTTTACATTAAGTCCGTAACTTTTGAGTATGTCTGATATTTCAGCGATCATTTCGTTTGACGGGGGGGCGGTGATTGGCATTGTATCTGGCATGTTGAGAGAAACATATTTTGAACGGGCCATGGAGTGATAAGAAAGCAGTTTTACAGTTTCGATATTGAGTGTGCTTAAAAATTTTCCTGTTTCATGAATATTGACATTATCTGTATTGCAGTTGGGAACAAGAGGTATTCTTATTTCGATTTTTGCATTGTTATCTGACAGAAATTGCAGATTTTGTTTAATAATTTCATTGCTTTGTCCGGTTAATTTGCGGTGCATTTCAGGATTCGCATGTTTGAAGTCTACCAGAAAAATATCTGTAAGCGGCAATGATTGCCGCAATTTTTCCTGCTGGACAAAACAACATGTATCCAATGCGGTGTGAATTGATTTTTCTTTGAGAGCAGCAAGCAGAGCGAACGTAAATTCGCTCTGCGTTAAAGGTTCCCCACCGGAAAGCGTGACCCCGCCTCCCGATTCTTTATAAAAATCAATATCTTCAAGAGCGATTTGCAACGCTTCACAAACTGAAATTTTTCTGCCGTATATTTTCATTGCTTTATTGGAGCAGACATTTTCACATTTCATACATTGAATACAGTTTTTATGGTGAAAAATATGTCTGCCATTTTCAAAAATGTGTGCATTTGCAGCACATACTTCAGCACATTCTGCACAATTTGAACATTTATGTTCTATAAATGCTATTTGCGGCGCAGAAGAGATGCTTTCCGGATTGTGACACCACAGACATTTCAGCGGACATCCTTTGATGAAAAAAGTTGTACGTATCCCCGGACCGTCGTGGACGGCAAAACGTTTTGGGGCAAGCATTATTGCTGAAAGTTTTTCCATAAACTTTTACTCCACGATGTTGAATGCCCGTTTAATGTAAAAATCCTGCTCTGATTTTGCCAGGTCGGTAAAATGTACGTTCCAGCCGCATACTCTGATTTGCAGCCCGGTGTATTTTTCCGGATTTTTCTGGGCATCGACCAGAGTTTCAGGATCAAAAATATTGAAATGTATCGCATGTCCGTGTTTGGCAAAGAATGTATAAATCAATGCTTTCATTGCCATAATACCTTCTTCGCCCTTAACTGTTGCAGGGTGCATCATGACGTCAAGCGGAAAATCGCCCGGCATGTTTGTTGCCTGCATTGTTGTCATTGAGTTGATCATGGCGGTGACTCCTTTGCGGTCCATGCCCATGACCGGAGAACAGTTTTTTGACATCTCTTCTCCGGCGGCTCTGCCGTCCGGGGTGGCTCCGGTTTTAGCACCGTGCAGTATAAATGATCTGGCACAATGTCCGGATACACCGTATGTTCCTCCTCTGCCGTTTTTGTGCGGATGTACAAAGTCAGCAATAAAAGAGGTGATAATATCCGCATATTTATCGACTTCATAAATACCGTTGCCGTATTTCAGCGGTGATTGCAGGATTCTCTGGCGCAATTTTTCATGCCCCTGCCAGTTCGCCGCCAGAATTTCTTTGAATTGAGACAAAGTAAGTTCTTTATCTTCAAATACAAGTTTTTTCACTGCCATCAATGCATCTACAACGGAAGCTATACCTGTCAGAGAAATACCTGAATTGCAGTATACTGAACCATCAAAAAAAGCATCTTTTGCAGTTTCCAGACTGTTTTCGCAGGAAAGAGAAAAGATGTTTGCCGGATTGATAATCCCGAGTTGGGATTCGGTGCGATTGGCATAATATATGATTTTTTCGAGTGCTTCTTTGATATATTCAAAATAACTTGCAAGAAAATCATCAAAAGTTTTTATCTGTGATAATTTGAGAGCATCGCATGAAATTTTCATTCCGGTCAGAGGTTCAACTCCATCATTGAAAATGAGTTCAATCGGTTTCAAGAGATTTATATTTCCTGCTCCTGTGCCGTTGCTTTTGCCGTAAACTCCGAATTCATAGCAGCCGCTGATACGGCATGTGCGCGCTTCTTCTTCTGTGTACCCGTGATGGGTCATGATGTGTTTGATAGTATCTTCTGAAACAAAAACAATACTGTTATGACCTCTGCGGATCATATCGCATGCTTTTTCAAAAATTTCATGCGGAGTATTTTTCGCGATTTTAAGCTGGATTTTTGGTGTCGGAATGGAAAGTTTGTCAAAAACATCAAGTATTATCAGAGAAAGTTCATTATATTCTGTTGTCCCGTCAGCTTTTGTGCCTCCGAGATAAAACGGATGTCCCCAGTAATTGTTGATAGACCCCCATTGCATGAGAAAATGGGTCAACAATTCACGGATATCTTCGTATGTAAAACGTTCCTCTGCCAGATCCCGTTTGTAATAAGGATACAGCAGACGGTCAAGATTGCCAAGAGAGCGCACCTGAAAATGGTCAATATATTCTCCGAACATGAAATACAGATAGATGAACTGCAAAGCTTCATAGGTATTGCGCGGCGAACCGGTCTGCAAATGTTTCAGACATTCTATTTCGGCTTTTATTCTCGGATCATCAGGATATTTCTGCTGAGCGAAATCAATGAAACGGCCGATGGTGTCTATAAGTGCAGTTGCGGTGATTTTCAAACCGTTGAAATAATCTTCTGCTTTTTGAGTCAGAGTGCCGTTTTTGCGGTGTATTTCACGATACTCTTCTGCACGGTCACGGAGACCGGGAAAGCCGAGTTCAAGTAGTACGTCCCAGTCAGGTACGGAGTGGTCAAAGTCGAGCAGGACGGTTGAGATACCTGATTCATTTCTTTTGAAATATTCTTCTGCAATATCCTTGCATTGTTTTTCCCACATTTCATCATACCATATAATGATAAGCGGTCCGATGGGGCGCAGTGGTTTTATCCAAGTGCCGAACATCGGGAAAAAATCGTGGGGATCAACATCTATCTGCATATTTTCGCAGATATATTTGAAACAGGCAGCTTTGACTTCGGGACGTGACAAACCCTGATTTATGAAGTTTTCTGCAACTTCTTTCATTTTGTCACGTAATTCGTTGTTGCTCATTCCGGTTGACGGGTCAAAGACCGGATTTCTGAATTTGTTGACAAGGTACTGTTCATCTTTTTTGTAATTTATGCAAGGCATAATAGTCTCCTTTTGTTGAAGTTGATATAATATATATTTTATTTTTCAGTTATAAAATGCACAAAAAAAGAAAAAATTTATACTTTTGTGATTGAAATGCGCTATTTATGTACTATTTTATATAAAAAAGGAGAAAGTAATGGAAGCTGTAAACAGAACTGATGTATATAATATATCCAATAAAATGAATTTGAAAATAGTTCATTTTGCCAGAGGAACATATATTAAGGCAAATGGCAAGTATAGCAAACTCTCATGCAATCGTTTTTTTGTTCCTATTATGGATGGCGGAGAGATAAAATCTTATATACGGGATATGAAAAATAATTTTGATCTTGCAGTCGGAAATATATATTTTATACCATGCTATCATACCGGAGCTGTTTTCCTGACGGAAAATCTTCAATTTATATCTATTCAATTTAATTTGGAACTGTACAGGGGGCTCGATGTGTTCTTCCGGCTCGGTGAGATAAAATGTTTTTATGAACCTGAATTTGTGGAAAGAATAAAGCAATCATTTGAATACAAAAATGATTATATTGCTGCAGCAGCATTGCGGTGTGTGGTTTGGGAAATGACAGTAAAACTTTTATCGGCTATGAGTGCTGTGCAAATTGAAGCGTTGAATAATTTTGCCGAATTCAGTGATATTATCCAATATATCAGTAAAAATTGTACTGCGGCAACATCAATAAAAGAACTTGCCGTAATGCATGGAAGCAGCAGGGAGCATTTTACAAGGAGATTTTCAAAAATTATCGGTATATCTCCGAAACAGTATTTGAATAATGCTTTGCTGAATCGTGCAATTCAAATGATTTTGAAAGATGACCTGTTGAGTAAAGAAATCGCATCTGAACTTGAATTCAGTAATGAATTTTATTTTTCACGTTTCTTTAAGAAAAATATGGGATTTTCACCACGGGTATTTAAACGTATTCATTTTCCGGTGTGACCAATTTTTCCGTCAAGTTTTGTATTTATTTTTATTTTTTTGATTTCAGCTATTGACAAATGATATTTTCAATGCTATTTTAATATAGTATGTGGAAACGATTCCATATTTTGTAATAAGTTTAGCATGAAAGGATTTTGAAGATGTTGGTAACTGGTACTTTTCTTGATGAAATAAGCCATGATATTCCGCATCAGAATTGGGGCGAGAAGGAGTGGGACAGAGATTTTTCCTGTATGAAAACGGCAGGAATTGATACTGTCATCCTTATTCGCTGCGGACATAAGCGTTTTATAACTTATCCCTCGCAATTTCTGATGAAGAATGAGCATTGTTATAATCCTCCGCTGGATTTGGTTGATTTGTTCCTGCGTCTGGCGGACAAATATGATATGGCTTTTTATTTCGGTCTTTATGATTCCGGTGTTTACTGGCACAACGGCGAGTGCAAGCGCGAACTTGAACTTTCAAAAGCCGTCGCGGATGAAGTCTGGTCAAAATACGGTCATCACAAAAGTTTCAAAGGCTGGTATCTTAATTGTGAAATTTCCAGAGGGTCTGTCGGAATGGCACATTTGTACCGGGATCTCGGAAATTTTGTAAAAAACATCTCCGGAAATCTTCCGACACTTATTTCTCCTTATATTGCAGGTATCAAGGCATGTCCGGGAAATGCCGCTACTATTGCTGAACATGAAAAAGCATGGAACATGATTCTTTCGGAAATTCAGGGCGCGGTTGATATTGTCGCATTTCAGGACGGTCACTGTTTGTATGAAGAATTGCCTGATTATCTGGAAATCAATCTCAATCTGGCAAAAAAATACGGCATGAAAAGCTGGACGAATTGCGAAAGTTTTGACCGTGATATGCCGATACATTTTCTGCCGATAAAATGGGAGAAAATGAAACTTAAACTTGATGCCGCAGGCAAATGCGGTGTTGACAAGGCAATCACGTTTGAATTTTCGCATTTTATGAGTCCCAACTCCATGTATCAGTCCGCACACGGACTTTTTGACCGCTATATGGAATACCGTAATGAACTTCTCAATAACAAATGAAAGGAAGAGAAAATGAAAAAAACATTCACCTTGATTGAGCTTCTGGTTGTTATCGCTATTATCGCAATTCTTGCAGGTATGCTGCTCCCCGCACTTAACAGCGCAAGAGCCAGAGCCAGAAGTGCTGCCTGTTTGAATAATATGAAAACAATCGGCTTGGCTGGAACTTTATATTCTGCTGATTTTGATGACTGGATCGTTAACGGTCAGAATCCGTCAAAACAGGATCAGGAGTCATGGTTCTGCAAACTTTCAGGTAATGCTTATGATACAGGACAGCCGCTCCGTCCTTCATACGGCCCGATTTTCAGCGGAGTAAAAAATACGACCAAAGGTACTTTTGTCTGTCCTGCGGAAAAAGATCCTTTCGGTACAGAAGACGGCCAGTTTAAATATACCCATTATACGGTCAATCCGTATGTTACCGGCAGCAGTTCTTCTGATAACTGGCTGAAAGTGTATTTTGCCAGAAAGCTTGATTCTGTCTACAGTCCTTCGCAGGCTATTTTTATCGGTGAATCCAATCAGCGCGGTTCATTCCGTGCTACTTCCATCAACTATTTTTCATATCGTCACAGCAGCGGCGGCGAAAGTCGTGCAGATGCAGCAACCTCTGCTCCTGCCTCCTCAAATACTGCTTCGACCAACGTTGCTTATGTTGACGGTCACGCTGAAAGAAAAACTCATGCACAGCTCAAAAATATGCCTGATGATACTGCAAATAATGAGGGTATTGCCAGCGGACTCGGCAATGGACAATATGCTTTGTATTACGGGGTGAAATTCAATAAAACAGCACCACTTTCAAACTGAAGGGACATTATATGAAA
>JAFVPG010000178.1 GCA_017505415.1 Lentisphaeria bacterium
ACTGCACATCCTTACGCCCGTCAGGGCGCACTTCACGTTTGCCGCAGGCAAACTCTTCACACCTTCACATCTTCACTCAATCAGCGTTCACGCTGATTGAACTTTTGGTGGTTATTGCGATTATCGCAATTCTTGCAGGTATGCTTCTGCCTGCTTTGAACAAGGCAAGAGAGAAGAGCCGTTCTGCTTCATGTTTGAATAATTTGAAAAGTATAGGTTTGAGCAGTATGCAATACAGCATGGATTATGATGATTATCTGGTCAGGTGTCTTGATGACAGCGGCCGTCCGTGGTGGTATACTCTGGCACCTTATTTTCAGTCAAAAGATTCAGGCCCGTGGGAACAGCGTGCAACAAAAATTCTGCAATGTCCGAGTCAGGCATCATATGATGACAGCGCTTATTATTCACTTTCTGTCAAAAGCTATAATAATTATGCCTACAATCCGTCTTGCGGTCAGGAAAATACATACTTGAAACTTACTTCAATCAAGAGAACTTTAAGTGAATTGATTCAGATCGGAGATGGCAAAGTTGAGAATGGCAAAGTTAACTATGCCTGGGTGCGCCGTACTAATGGTTATGCTGCAATTATTGCAGCTATGCCTGATAAAGTACATTCGCAATTTAACAATTATTTGTTTCTTGACGGTCATTCTGCGCCAATGAGAAAAGATGATATTAAATTGAAAAATATAGATGCCTATAATCAGGGCTGGTAATTTGAGATATTCCGGTTATATTAAAATCAGAAAGGATTTTATAATGTTGAAAAAAATTATTTTTGTTTGTTTTTTTGCATCTCTTGCTGTTTTTGCAGATGATGTCAATCTTTTGAGTAATCCATCTTTTGAAACTCTCAACAGTAAAGGATTGCCTGTTGGCTATTCCGCTTCAAAAAAATTGACACTTGATGAAATTCACGGTGTCGACAAAAATGGGGCTGTTGATGGAAAAAATGCTGCGATGCTGGTCAATACCGATCCGAAAATCAAATTGGCAAATTATGCAGGTTATATTCAGTGGGGATTGCAGAATAAGCTTAATACTCTCAAGTCCGGAACTGAAGTTGAATTTTCTGTTTATGTTAAAACAGATGCTCCGGCAACAAAGTTTTTCATTTATATTGAAGGAGCAGATAAAAACGGCAAGGCATTTTTGAAAAAAATTCCTGCAGTTTCACTCAAAGAAAGCAATAAATGGAAACAGCTTCGTGTTGAATTCAGAATTCCTGAAGCAGGAGTAAAAAATGCTTATGCATGTTTTTTGATTACTTCAACCGGCAAGGTATGGTTTGATAACGCTTATCTTGGAAGTCTTGAAAATGCTCCTGAACCGGAAGGTAAATAATGAAATATTTTTTACCGCTGATATTGTTTTGTTTCTCTTTTGGTGCGTTGGCAGCAGATAATATTTTGTATAATGCATCGGGAGAGAAATTGAATCGCAAAACAAAATTGCCGTCAGGCTGGCGCACTTCAGCAGATGGTGCAGCCGGTAAATGTCATTTTACTGATAAAAATGCAAAAGACGGCAACGTGGCATTCAAACTTTTTTCTTCAGGAAAAATATCTGAAAATAATCGTGTCTGTTTCTATCAGCGCGGTTTGGGGAGTGATATAAAATCTTTTCCATCAGGAACGCTTATGGAGTTTTCCTTTATCGGAACTACTCTCAGCAATCCTTCTGTCAGATTCAGATTTTTTGTTGAATTTAAAAAAAGTGATAAAGTTGTAAGATGTTTTAACAGCGGTGAAAAAGAGATTTATTTCGGTTGGGCTGAGCAGCAGCTTCAGTTCAAAATGCCGGATGTTGATTATGATGATGCAGTAGTTTATGTACAACTGCTGACTGGTGGAACATTGATATTTGACCGTTTGTATTTGGGGAAAGCAGTCAATGAATTTGAGAGTTCCGGTAAGTTATTCCCTGATGATTACTGTCGTGTCGCTGATTTCCCCGTACAGAATACTTTTTACGGCAGACAGCCGATACAGACATTCAAAATTGACTGCAAATTGAGAGATGATGATTTAAAAATCGGACTTTTCGGAGCAGACGGGAAAAAACTTGATTGTTCATTTGACAGAAAATCCAAAATACTTAAACTGCCGCCTTTGAAAGTTGGCAACTATGAGTTGAGATTTGCCGCCGGAAATTTTCGCAGAACTGAATTTTTCAGAGTCCTTGAAAAAAAACAGAATATTTCATTTAACAGCAACAATATCCTTGAAATAAACGGTAAAAATATTTTTCCTGTAATAATCGTTTCACCGGTACTGTCGCATGATGCGTTCCGTATTTACCGTGAAATCGGAGTTTCTGCGATTGCAGTCAGGGGATTGACTGACAGTATTGAATATGCGCAGTTTATCAGCCGGGAAATTGGAAAATATGATCTTGATCTTATTTGTTGGAGCAATCCCGGTGGTGATTTTGTCGACAGAAGTGATTCTGAAGGCTTGCAGATAATTAAAAAACGTATAGATGCTGCCCGTAGAGTCAAACGTTTTATCGGCTGGTTCGATGACGAATCTGAACATCGCAAAATTCCCTTTGAATCGGTTCAGAAAGCATACAGATCAATTTATTTTCAAGCTCCTGAATACCTTTTCTGGGCGAATCATGCTCCGAGACTTACCAATAAAACAAAAAATCATGAAAGTTTCAACAGTGTCCGCCGTTACAGTCTGGCATGTGACGTAACAGGTATTGATATTTATCCGGTTCCTGAGGGAAATTATCACAGCAACCTTGCTAATAAAACTTTAAGTTGTGTTGGAGAATATACTGATTTGCTGCGACGTAATGCTTTTGATAAACCGATATGGATGACGCTTCAAGCTTTTTCATGGAGTGATTTCGGCGGTTCAGGTAATGAGCCGAGACCTGATTACCGCCAGTTGCGTTTCATGGTTTATAATGCTGTAACACACGGGGCAACGGGAATATCATTTTTCGGTACAGTGCCAATATATTCTGATTATATGACTGTATTCGCTGATGTCGTAAAGGAACTCCGTGCTGTTTCTCCTTATATTGTTAATGGCAGAAAAGAGATACTTGGCGGGAAGGGTGCTGTATTCGCTGTGCGTTATGATATGAATGGTGAAACTTTGCTGATAATTGTCAATGAGTCAAAAGAAAAATCCTATTTTGCAATGCCGCCGGGGCGTTTTTATCATACGGTCAGCGGCAAAGAGGCAGCAGCCGGAAAATTAAATTTGGCGGGACAGAGCGTAACTGTTGTTTCCAGCAGAAAAATCATAATTCCTGCAACAGAAAAATTTGTAAAAAATGCAGCAGAAAAAAAAGATCCTTTCAGTGTAAAAAAATGGAATGCACAGTGGTGTGATCATCCATTATTGGGAACTGCTGATAATACTGTAACATTTGCCCGGCATAAATATAATTTTTTTGAACGTCCTGAAAAATTCAAACTCAATATTACCGGTGATGACAAGTGGAAGCTTTTTGTCAACGGCAGAAAAATCGGTTCAGGATTCGGTCACAAAGCAGTTTATTGTTATGATTTGACTGATGTTGTACATAAAGGTGAAAATATTATTGAAGTTGAATTATTCAATATCAGTGGACCATCCGGAGTTTTTTTTGAAGGAGAAGCAGTTGTCAATGGTAAAAATATGACTGTCCTTTCCGGTCAAGGAACTGAATTTGCCGATTCTGCAAAGAAAAATTATAAGAAATGCCGCTTGCTCGGCAAGCCTCCCGTCAAACCGTGGGGAAAACTTGCTGCCGTCATTGAAATTGAACGAAAAGGAGAATGACAGATAATGAATGCGGAGAAATGGATTTGGCTGGAATTAAAAGCATTTGCTCCTGAAGCTGCTGATTTTGGTGTCGGGAATTATATAAGAAATGCAGGTTTTACACCTGACGGAGTCTCTTTAATGCTTAATGCAATCGATTTTGTTTTGCTTTATGGTGGAATGACAGAAGAATATAATTTATTCGACGAAGTGAACGGACGTACGAAAGACAGTGCTGTTTGGACTAATTATCAGCTTCGCGGACTTGTGCGGGAACTGAAAAAATACGGAATAAAAGTATTTTTTTCTGTTTTTACATTTTATTGGATGAATAAGTCCCGCAAAGAGTTTATAGCGCAGTATCCGGAATGTGCCGTTGTGCATGCTGAACAGGGCAAAACCCGTGCTGTTGATGTTTTGTCACGTCTTGATGACGGGAGATTCCTTGAAGATATTTTTGCAGAAAATCTGTATCGGATAATGTGTGATTATGATTTCAGCGGCTGGCATGGACCTGACTGGTTCGGTCCGGGCGGGACTTTGAAGGGCAGCTGTTCGGACAATCTGGTATGTCAATTTATGGAATATCTGCAAATGGAAATCCCTGATGGTTTGGAGTTGCTGACTGGTGATATGCCGGATAAATTGCAGATGCGTGTAAAGTTTATTATGGAAAATCTGCATCTTGAGTGGTTGGATTTTCTTAGTTGCCGCTGGGAGACTTTCTGGCGGAAAATGACAGCTGCAGTTAAACGTGCAGATGGTGAATGTATGATAAATTCTCCGCACACCAGATCTGTATGGGAGGCAAGCGTTTATAACGGTATTGATTACAGACGGATTGCTGCTCTTGGTGTGGATTACATGATTGTTGAAACTGTTGCCGCAAATTTTGATCTTTGCAATGGCAAGGAGAGAGTAAGTGATCGCATATCAGTTTACAATTCTGTTCTTCAGGAAATAAAAATGTCTGTTCCTGAAATGAAACTTCTTTTTCTGCATTGTATAAAAGATTCCGGTGAGAGTTATGATGTTTTGCGTCATACTCCGGCAAAACTTGAACATGAATTTTTTCGGCTTTCCAATCTTTTTTACATAGATTCAAATGGGGATTTTCAGCGTTGTGCAGATGGTTTTATGGTTTGTCTCGGCAATGCCATTGAAGAGCAGGAGTGGAAAAGTCTGAGGAGAATATGGGATGAAGCATGGGATTTTATGCCGGTCAATGCCGGTGATTTTATCTGGCTGTCTGACAAAAAATCTATTGATAACTGGCGTATAAAATATATGAAATACGGCATCCCTGCACCGTCAGCACTGGCGGCACAGCTTACAAGCAGATATGATCTTCATTCTGCAGTAATTACTTCTGTTGAAAATTTGCATAAAATAAATTCTCCTGCCGCAGTATTCAATTTTGACTGTTGTGATGAAAAAGTGCTTGCTGATTTATTGAATTTCAAAAATGCACCTCTTCTGTTTATCGGCAACATAGCAGATTTTGATTTTTTTGAAAAATCTGTTGTTGCTTCTGTTAAAATCAACAGAGATTATCAATTAGGAGCCGTGATACTTAACGGCGGATGTTCTTTTGAGTATGGCGCAGAGGCAGAAAACGATGAAAACTGGCATTGCCGCAGTGTTTCGATTTTCGATGCTTTCCCAACTCTTGAATTGCCTGAAATATTTTTTCATGCAGTCGGTAAAGCATGGCGCACTGTATTGGATAATTGGAATAAATATTCACATACAACCATCACTCATTCAGATAATTTACGTACTTTGAGAATGAGTGATACAGCGGGATATGAATTATTGGCTGTATGTTCATACGCATCGCATTACATTGTGCCTGAAATATTTTTCAATTCCAAGGATATTTCAGTTGAGAAAATAAGTATGTTTCCGGAAACAGAACTTGTCAACAGCGATGGAAAGTTATGGACAGAAATTGCTTATGCTCCGCCTAATATTCCGCCGGACGGTATTCTGATACTGAAAATATCAAATAAAAAATCAGAATAAATATGTGAAGTATTTTTTAATTACCTCATTAAATCATTGAATTTTTCGACAACTTCGCCGATGGCAAGATCCGGTGTGTAGATGACTTCTGACTGCATTGATTTCAGATTCGGACATTTTTTCAGTCCGGAAATGATTTGCTGCCAGTCGACTGTACCTCTGCCCGGGAGAGCGTGTCCGTCAGAGTACCCGTCATTGTCATGCAAGTGACAGGTGACGATGTACGGAGAAAGTTTTTCAAGGGCATCAGCATACTGTTCAATATTGTTATTCCATGCGATTTTCAAACCTTCAGAATATTGATCTGTGGTTTTGCCGGGGGCAGGTGACATGATATTGGCATGACCTGCATCATAACAGCATTGCAGATAAGGAGATTTGAAATAATTTATGTAGTAGAGAACATCATCCGGAGTATTGGAACGTTCAAAAGAATTTTCAACTGCGATTATTATACCGAGTTTTTCTGCAGCAGGAACGAGTTTTTCCAGCTTTGCAATTACATGCGGACGTATTTCGTCATTGGGTGTTTGATAAATGACACTTTCCCATGCTCCGATATGAATGGTATAAGTCATACTGCCGCAGTCAACACTGTAGCCCATACATTTTATATGATCATCAAGCAGACTGGCAAAACGCCCTCTGTCGGGACAGGATAAATCGTAACTCTGACCGTAAGGTGCATGAGTTTCAATGAGATTGATTTTCTGATTGTGTGAGTGATAACGGAGAGTTCCGAAAAATGCCGGATCATGTAAAACTCTGGTCATTAAGATATTACCGAAAACGAGGTCTTTGACTCCGTTCCAGCGGAATTCTGACATTATATTGGGAAGCATTTCATCATTTATTTTGTTCCATGAATAGAAATGAGCAAACGGTATATTTTTCTGCATGATTATTTTTCCTCTCTTGCGTATTCGACATTGATACGTTTCCCTTTGCCGCCTTTTTCTTTGAAGCGTTGGATTATGAATTCTGCATCAGATTCAGAAACTTCAACGTACGTAAAACGGTCGTAACAATCGACTTTACCGATATAATAACCTTTTATTTTGGTACGGTTGTAAATAAGATCAAGAATTTTTTTCGCACCGAATCCGTCATCTTTGCCGCAATTGAAAAAGAGTTTTACATAATTTTTTGATTTTTTGGGTAAACGGTCATTTTTCTTTTTCGGTTTTTCCTCATCGAGTTCACGATAGCTTTCAGTTTGAAGTTCATTTTTGCAGAAATATCTAAGCATTGCGGCAACGAGCATATCAGGAGCTGTTTCATCGAGAAGTTTTTCTGCAAAATGCATGTAGCATTTGTGGTGATTTTTTTCTGCAATATTTTTGATTGTATCAGAAAGTGTTTCAAAGCGTTTTGCTACGATTTCTTTCGGGGAGGGGAGGAGGGATTTACGTATATCGACTTTTATATCCCGTTTGATTTGATTCATGCGGCGTACTTCGCCGGGGGTGACAAAAGTGATTGCTTTGCCGGATTTTCCCGCCCGTCCGGTTCTGCCTATACGGTGGATATAGATCTCTGAATTTTCCGGAATGGAATAATTTATGACGTGAGTCAATGTATTTATATCAATACCTCTGGCGGCTACATCGGTGGCGATGAGAAGTTTGAATTTTTTTGTTTTGAAGCCTTCAATAACTTTTATACGCTGTGATTGATTTATATCGCCGTGGAGTACTTCGGCTTTGATATTTTTTGAGCGCATTCTCTCATAAAGTTCGTCGGCATCGTCACGGGTGCGGCAGAAAATAATGCCGTAAATATCCATTTCATAATCAAGCAGCCGCAGCAGTGC
>JAFVPG010000179.1 GCA_017505415.1 Lentisphaeria bacterium
AGAACACCGTCTTGTATTGCGACGCGGTTTTGTGCCTTGGGCATCAGATAAATTGGGGCCGACTCCGCCAATCAAAACGGAAAAGGGATGGCTTGAAATATTCCATGGTGTACAGGACTGTTTTTCCAGTTGGCGTTACAGTATTGGTGCTGCATTACTTGATTTGGAAGACCCTGAAAAAGTTATCGGCGTAATGACAAGTTATTTACTTACTCCGGAAACAGAATATGAACATCATGGAGTAGTTCCCGATACTGTTTTCACCACAGGTGCAGTCGTTGATTGGAAAACCCGTACTCTTCGTGTTTATTATGGAGCAGCTGATACATATATCGGCCTTGCTGAAGGTAATATAGATGAAATCGTTGATGCATGCATCAAGCAAATATAATCAATCAAAAATGTCACCAATTACAGAAAGGTAAAAAAAATGAAAAAATCATTCACTCTTATCGAACTCCTGGTCGTCATCGCAATCATCGCAATTCTCGCCGGAATGCTCTTACCCGCCTTAAACTCAGCCAGAGCCAGAGCCCAGGCAGCAAATTGTCAAAGCAATCTTAAACAAATCGGAACAGCTCAATCCACTTATTCCATGGACAATAACGATTATATCGTTCCTTCAGTCGCAACAGGTAATGATACATGGGTGGTTATTTTATCAGGAAAAAGACAGGATAACAGCAATTTCTCTGAAAGTCAGGGCTTGGCATACTACGGCAACGGCCGTACAGAAGGTACTTTCCGCTGTCCGTCTGAGCAGTTGCCTTTCGGTTCAGGTACCGACAAATTTTATTTTACCCATTACGCCATCAATGGAGCGTTGAGCGGAGGCAGTACTTTCCGCAGACGCTTGTCTTCTGTTCTCAGTGCATCCCGAGTTATTTTTGCAGGTGATAACTTGCATCCCGATTCATACTCATTTGAGAATAATATAAGATTTGCTGCATTCCGTCATAATAAAGAAACCAGAAAATATTCTGCCGGAAATATTATGTCTGATCCCCCGAAAAATTCAAGTTGCCATTTTGTATATCTTGATGGTCATGTTGCAAGTAAAAAATATGGCGAACTTTTGGCGACTCCGCCTAATGAAGAATACGATTCTGCAGTTGCAGCTGGTTATTCTATCGGATCAGATAATTTTGCTCTCGTAAGCGGTTATCTTTATAACAAAAAACAAAATTTGTAATTGTGTATAAGAAAGTTACTGACTTATGATTGATTTTTCAAAGAAATTTATTGAAAAAGGAGAAAAAATCGTTTTTTTCGGCGACAGTCTCACATTTTCAAATCCGGGTTATGTTTCAATCCTTCAGGAAAAATTGCCGGATAATGAAATCATAAATTCAGGTGTAGGCGGCGATAAAACGACAACAGCTCTTGTGCGATTCAAGCAGGATGTACTGGATCATAACCCGGATGTACTTTCAATTTTCTTCGGGGCAAATGACAGTGTTATCGGCAGACATTGCTGGGCGGATGAACCTATGCTTCCGCCCGAAGCATTTAAAACAAATCTCATCTGGATGACGCATATCGCACGTTTAAACGGAATCAAAAAAATTTCAATCACGATACCTTTTGCCGCATTAGAAGGACCTGAATTTTTTTCACAGGGAAATATTCTCGGGCAGTATTGTATCGCTGCACGTGAAGCCGCTTCCGTAATGAATACATATTATGTTCCGCTGGATGCCGCTTTTGTTGAAGAATGGCATAAACACCCCGGACATACGGGAGTTCTTCTAACCAAAGAAGGTTGTCATCCAACAATAGAAGGCTATAAACTTATTGCGGATACATTTATGAAAGCATGGAATCTTGAAGCTTGAAATTGATAAAAGGATTTTTATATCTTTCAAAACAAATTTTGATAACGGCATTCAGCAAACATATTTTCAATATAAAAATTGAAACCAATGTATAAGGTAACAAATATGAAGAATAATTTTCTGAAATCTATTTGTGTACTTTCAGTGTTACTGTCTGCATTGTATGCAGCTGCATTTGAGAGTAATGCAAAATGGATACATCATAAAGATCGGGCAGCGCACGGAGAAGTATCGTGGCTGCGTTATGAATTGAACTTGGATGCTGCTCCAACAAGCGGTTTTATCAATGTCGCAGGTGATGATTTTCATACTTTTTACATAAACGGTCAAAAAGTATATGAAGGCAGTTTCAAAACCGGTAAAATAAGTTCTAAACTATTGAAAGCCGGCAAAAATATTCTCGCATCAAGAGTAAAAAATGATATTGGAGAGGCAGGTCTTGTAGTCCATGGCGAACTCATGGTAAATGGGAAAAAAATTATTATAAACAGTAATAAAAACTGGAAGGTAATGGTTGCTCCCCCAAATACTAATGATAAGGCATGGGGAAATTTAAACTTTGATGACAGCAAATGGCAGCCCGCCAGAGAAATACGTGATGTGACCGCAAACCACGTCTGGGCAACATTGATCACTCAAAACGATTTCATGTCAAAAGAAGAAATCGCAGCAAGGAAACATGAATTAGATCAGATTTATAGTGATATAAATAAACATATTGCCAATGTAAAAGCAAAACTTGCAAAAGAAACAAAACCTGCACAGGTAAAATTTGTGCGTATCAAAAATGTACCTTTTATCAGCTTGGACAATGGAAAAAAACTTCTTTCTGCGCCTTATATAAATACAGCAGCTATTGATAGTTTATATCCGTATAATTTTGCAAAACTGAAAAAGTATGCTTCTGTCGGTTATCAGGTTATTACAGATGGCTGTGCAATGTATGATATCTGGAAAGAAGATGGCTCTGTGGATACTTCCAAAGCCGAAAAATCTCTTATGAATTTACTTGCTGCATTCCCGGATGCTTATGTTATGTATTTTATATCACTTGACCCTCCTGAATGGTTCAAAGAAAAATATCCGGATGAACTTATGCAATATGGTTCCGGTAGCAAACTTACAGGTGATATCGGCGTTTTTTTGACAACACCGATGAAACGTCCGTCGATGGCGTCTGAATTATGGAAACAAATGGCCGGAGAAGCCTTGAAAAAGATTATCTCAAATCTTGAAAAAAATGAATGCAGCAAAAGAATCATTGCTTATCAGCTCAATTATGGTATTTATGCTGAATGGCACCAGTACGGCATGGAAAATCAAATGCCTGATACCGGTATATCCATGCAGAAAGCATTTTCAAAATATCTCCGCCGGAAATACGCAAATGATAAAGCACTTCAAAAGGCTTGGAAAGATAATAATGTTACCCTTGCAACTGCAAAAATACCGTCGAAAGAAGCTCGTCTGAAATGGACTGACGGAAAAATTTTTCAGCGCGGTATGGATTGCCGCTGCATTGATTTCTATGATTGTGTAGCCGTGGAAATCAATAAATGTCAGACATTTTTCAATAAGACTGCCAAAAAAGCAAGCGGACGTGATCCATTGATTGGAAATTATTCCGGCTACTTTTTTGATATGAATTATCCTGCAATAGGCTTTCAGACAAGAACTCCTGAAATGCTGAAAAGCAATGCAATTGAATATCAAGTTTCTCCCTACACTTATCAGCACCGCGGGATTGGAAACAGCGGTTTGCCCCGTTCTCCGTTTGAAAGTTACGCTTTAAACGGAAAAACAGCTCTGCTTGAAGCTGATGTCAGAACTTATCCGAAAGCAAATGATGTTTTCCTTTTCAAAAAAGAAGATTCCATCGGACATGTTTATCGTGAGTTTTGCAATGCTTTGACCAGAGGTGCTGCTTTATGGTATTACGATTTTGATTTGTGGTGGTATGATTATCCTGAATATTATAAACTTTTCCCGAAATTGTTGAAAATATGGAATGAGCGTCCCGATGCGACCAGAGTTTCTGAAATTGCAGGAGTCTGCGATTACGACAGTATCGCATATCATACTGCTGCGATAAATCCGAATGATTTCACCCGCAAAATTATCAGTTACAGCGGAAATGAAATGTATTTTGCAGGTTCTCCGTTTGATAATATCATGCTGGACGATCTTAATAATCCCAAAGTGCCAAAATACAAAATTTATGTATTTTATAATTTGGTAAATGTTACTCCTGTAAAATTGAAAATGGTAAGAAAACTTTTGAGAAGCGGAGCAACCTGTGTTTTTGTTTGCGCTCCTTATCTGGAAAAAGTTTTGAAGAATGAAAAAAATGCAATCTTCACTAAAAATGAGTTCCTGACAAGAGATAAATTACGCAGTATTGCCAAGTCAAAAAAACTTCATTGTTACAGTGATGACCCGACTGCCTGTCTTTTTGTATCTCGCGGTCTTGTCGGTATTTACCGCCCGAAAACAGGTCCTGCAGTTATTAATCTTCCGAAAGTTCCCAAAAAAGTCGAACAGCTTCTGCCCGTTCGTAAAACTTTTGCTCCTACTGCTAAAATTAACTTTGAACACCAGGATGGAACTACCCTTTTCCGAATAGAATATTGAAGAGTTTTGTATGAAAAAACTATCATCAATCAACAAAAATATGTCTTGGATTTTTGATCCGCTTCACGGCGGCAGGATGCTTGGTCCTGCCGCATGTTTCCGTCGAAAATATTTCAATAAAAAAGCAGGGAATGCAATATTGAAAATAACTGCACTCGGCATATTTGAAATTTTTTCCGATGGAAAACCAATAACGGATGAATTGTTCGCGCCCGGCTGGTGCGATTATCGTAAACGCTCAGAATACCGTACATATGATATTGCACTTGAAGCGGGGGAACATACCCTTGAAATCTGTCTTGCCAATGGCTGGTACGGCGGAAAAATTGCAGGATCTCAACATGACATCCCTAAATTACTGATACATTTGCTTCTCCCGGACGGAGAAGTCATTGAAAGTGATTCTCAATGGGAATGTTCTTGCGACGGACCTATTCTTTACAGTGACATTTACGATGGTGAATTTTATGATGAAAATCGCGAATGGCAGAATTTTCATAAAGTAGAGCAAATCAAAATGGATATTGCGGTTGAGCCTTTTACGGGAGTCCCAGTTCGCCGCAAAGAACATCATCTGCCGATTGCCGTCAATGGAAATATTGTTGATTTCGGTCAAAATCTTACGGGACGTGAAGTTATTCGCTTCAAAGCTGAACGCGGTGACAAAATAACTGTGCGTCATGCCGAAGTTTTAAATCCTGACGGGACTCTTTATACAGAAAATTTACGGGATGCAAAATCAACCAACATTATTATTGCCCGCGGAGGAGAATCAGTTTGGGAAGCTCATTTTA
This sequence comes from Lentisphaeria bacterium, assembly GCA_017505415.1. Taxonomy (GTDB): domain Bacteria; phylum Verrucomicrobiota; class Lentisphaeria; order Victivallales; family Victivallaceae; genus RGIG5270. Next base: position 5,261 of record JAFVPG010000179.1, read on the forward strand.
CATTTCACGGTTTCCGTTACATTGAAGTTTCGGGAGCAAAAGAATTTACTGCAGAAGCTTATTCCATACGTTCAGATTATCCGCTGCATTTGGATTTTGACTCTTCCAATCAGCTTTTGAACAAACTGGTTGAAAATATCAGATGGAGCTGGCTCGGTAATTCTCTCGATGTTCCGACAGACTGTCCGCAGCGAGATGAACGCCGAGGCTGGCTTGGCGATGCACAGGTCTTTATTCAAGCTGCATGTTATTTAAGTGATTGTGCAACATTTTTCAGACGATGGTTGAAAGATGTACGTTATGCGTGTTCGGAGGAGGGCGTTTATTCTGTTGTTGCTCCATGTCTTTTTGTCAGATATAATATGGTTGGATGGGCAGATGCAGGAGTGATTTGTCCATGGGTTTTATATGAATTTTCAAAAAATAAAGAAATTCTGGCTGAAAATTATGAAATGATACGCAAATTCACCTTGTATCGCAGAAAAGAGTTTGAAAAAGGCAATCTTCCGGACCCGGATTTAGGAGATTGGCTTAATATCAATGATCCTTCAAACCCGGATGTATTAGCGGCTGAATACTTGGCATATTCATGTATTCTTGCTCAAAAAATTGCAAAAGTTCTACAACATGATGAAGATGCTGAACTTTTTATGAAATGGAGCGAAGAATATAAAAAATTCTTTGTTGAAAATTATTACAGCAAACTTGATTCGCAAACAACAAAAGTTTTGGCTCTCAGATTCAGACTTTTGCCGGATGATTTGCAAAAAGATTGTGCAGACAGTTTGAAATATGATATTTGCGAAAAAGCCGATACGCATTTAACGACAGGCTTCCTCGGTACGCCGCATTTATTACATGCACTGTCAGAGAATGGCTATCATGAACTTGCATGGAAACTTTTGGAACAAACAACATTTCCGTCATGGCTTTTCCCTGTTCTGAATGGTGCAACCACTGTTTGGGAACACTGGGACAGCTGGACTCCGGAAAACGGTTTTCTTGATCCCGTTATGAATTCATTCAATCATTACGCTTATGGTGCAGTGCTGGACTGGATAATCGGTGTCGGAGCCGGAATTGCACCGGATTTAAATATTGACCCGCATGCAGGCGGCACACTTTCATTTATGGAAGTTGAATACAAAAATATTTATGTACGCTGGGATAAAGACAAAGATACAATAAATTATACCGTCAAAGTTCCGTCAGGAATCGCTGCCAAATTCCGCGGAATAGAACTTGAAAATGATAAAGTTTATCATTTTTCAGAAAAACTTGCAACTTCAAAATAAAAAAGGAACTCACAATGAAACATACTTTTGAAAATCAATTTCATATCAAGGAGGACTTCATGAAAATATTGATTTTATTTTTGTTGTGCCTGCCGTGTCTGCTGAAAGCAGATGTTCAGCTCGTAAAAAACGGCAAAGCCGCAGCTTCAATCTTGATTCCGTCAAATTGGAAGACCGTCAAATATGAAAAAATCCATATATATGAAACGGAAATAAATTCTCAGGCAAAACGGCTGGTGGAATATATTAAACGTTCAACAGGTGCGGAACTTCCGATTTGCACCAAAGCCGAAGGTGCGCAAATACAGTTTGTTCAGGCAGCTCCCGGGACTATGGATATTGAAGGATTTTCATTCACTTTTCCATCAAAAGACAAAGTTGTTATCACCGTCAACGGTCAGCGTTCGCTTCAATATGCCGTTTCTGAATTTCTGGAACGCTATCTCGGTGTCCGCTGGATTTTTCCGACTGAACTCGGAACTGTCATTCCCAAACATTCCAACGTTATAATTCCGGCAAAAGAGGTAAGAATGCAGCCGTCTTACTTGGGAAGATACCTTGCAGGCGGCAATAATAAAGTGCCGCATGTTGATGCATATTACCGCTGGATGCTGGACAACAAAGGTAATTTTCTTGAACGCGGCGGTCATCCCAACCACAATTTACTGAATCTGCTTCCCGTTGCAAAATACGGAAAATCCAATCCGGAATTTTATCCGATTCTCAACGGCAAACGCCATATCCCGACCCAAAATATCCATTGGCAGCCGTGTTTCACTGAACCATCTGTAATTGATGCTGTTGTATCCAATATTCCTGCTGATGCCAAAAGAGTTTCGCTCGGAGTCAATGACGGTGAAGGTTTCTGCGAATGTTCCCGCTGTATCGCAATTGACGGCAAAAAAATAAATCGTGTAGGTCAGATTGACAGAACGAGAAGTTATCTCATGTTCTGCAATGCCGTCGCCAGAAAACGCCCCGATGTCGAATTCTGGATAAATGCCTACTGGTGCGTACTTGAATACCCTGAAGGTATAAAACTTGAACCTAATTTGCGTTACGCCATTGCTTATGAGTCAACTCAATTTGCCGATCCCGACCGTTTCAACCGCATAAAAATCCTTATGGATAAATGGCAGAAAGCAAGCGGCAACCCTTTGAGCTGGTATGATTATCTCTACGGCGGCAGGTATCTTTTCCCGCGCATTTTTGCCAAATTCCTCGGAAATAATCTCAAATGGCGTTATCAGAACAACGTCCGTTATCTGACAGGAGAATATTATCCCGACGGTAAGTGGACCGATTCAATCAATATCTATGTCGCCATGAAAGTTTTGTGGGATATAAATGCCGATATTGATGCCTTGATCGACGATTACTGCATTGCGGCAGTCGGAGCAAAAGCAGCTCCGTATCTCAAAAAATATTTTGAATACAACGAAAAAATCTGGACTTCACCCAAAATGTTGAAAACATCAGACTTTGCCAAAGAAACAACATATTTCAGCGGCGGCAACGGCTATCTCAGCCGTTTTCCCGATGATTATGTTGACCGCTGCGAAGAATTGCTCAAAAAAGTTCTTGAACTTTCAAACAGCAAAGAACGGGCAAAATATTTTTATGAGAAATTCAATGAAATCAAACCGCATTTACTTTAATAATTTTTAATAAAAACAACTCAACCAAAGGAGGCTGTAATGTTTAACAAATCACTTTTAATCGCAACTTTCGCACTTGGTCTTGCAACATCACTTTTTGCAGAGGTTTTTGACCTCTCAAATCCCGCACAATGGTACTCTCATTACGCAAAAGCTCAAATCTCAAAAGCTGAAAACGGTGAAATCACCATAAAAAACGGTGCTGCTTTTGAAATAAAACAGATTTTTTCAATCGACCCTGCCAAAGAATACACTGTTTCTTTTGACGCATGCACAGATGCGCCCAAAGGCGGTTTCGTTTCTACTGCATATATTCTCAAAGGAAAAAACAACCGCCGTATTGCAACTGAAAACGTAACCTGCGCCCCCGCAAGTCTCACCGAAATTGCCGCTGACGCCAATGCTGGAGATACTTCAATCAAAGTCAAAGACGCTTCAAAATTCACCAAAGGTCTGACCAATTATTTTCTTGCTCTTGATGCAAAAGCAGACTTTTCAGATTTGCCAAATTCAAATCTTATTGCCGTCAAATGCGCAAAACCCGTTCAGGAAAACGGAGTTTATATTCTGACTCTTGCCAAACCGCTGAAAAACGCTTTGAAGGCAGGAACTCCCGTCCGTCAGCACTATTCCGGCAGTGCATTTTATTTCAATGACGGTTTCAGAAAACCTGTTTCCGCAGACTGGAAAACTTTTACAAGCAGCAAATCCGGAATCTCAAAACAGGCAAGCTCAATCAAATTCCCGCGCGGCAGTGAAAAATTCAATCTGCACATCTTTTTTGCAATCCCGCAAGGGGCAACTGCCAAAATACGTAATTTGAAAGTTACTGTTGCAGACAAATAAAAATCAATTATAACAAAAGGTCAAATTATGAAAAAAAGATTCACTCTGATCGAACTTCTGGTCGTAATTGCAATCATTGCCATCCTTGCCGGAATGCTTCTTCCGGCATTGAACAAAGCCCGTGATCGGGCCCGTGCCGCAACTTGTACAAACAACCTCAAAACTATCGGTAATCATCTTAATTTTTATTCATCAGACAATGCTGATTATATGCTTCCGATGATTTGGGCAGGAACATATTTTGCTATGTACAAAGATTATATCGAAGAAAAATGCGGTGCAAACTGGTCAGATAACCTGGAAACCATCTGGGTATTCGCTCTTGAAGCATTCGGCTACACAAAACGCCATGGCGTTAATGTCCCGAAAGAGATGCTTTGTCCCGTAGTGCTATGCAAAGATGCCACTCCCAACGGCGATTGGGACCGCTACCGCCTCGCTCGTACTTACGGAATGAATTTAAATCTTCAAGTTCCGACTTATGTATTTCATAAACTCGGTAAAGTCAATAATCCTTCAAATAAATTTCATGTCGGCGATGTCACCTCTCTGTCAAACGGAAATTACAAAGAAACATACGCCACCGGAAATCTTTACAGTTACAATGACAACGGTCACATCAACCCCAAACACAGCGGTTCCGCAAATATTCTCTGGGTCGACGGGCATGTAAGTTCAATCAAAAACAACGATCCCCAAAAACTTTATAATGATCTGGTTGCTGCAAAATCTATCAATCTGTCCAACTGACAAAGGTAAAAAATGACTCACGATGTTTATGATTTAGGCAGTAAAAGAGAGCTGTTTACCGATGATTTTTTCATCGGTACACTGCTCGGCAATTGTCAAAGAAGAATAAATAATCCAATTCCTGATGATATCGTTTTCTCCCTTGACGAAGAACACGAAAAATGCAACAGTTCAAGCTGTTTCAATTCAATCATTTTTGACGGGAAACGCTATCTTTTTTACTACCGTACCGGTTTGAATCTGCCGACAAAAGAAAATCCTGCAGTCAAAGAAGAAGCCTGTCTCTGTGTTGCAGAAAGCTATGACGGGATAAATTTCAAACGCTGTCAGGTGAATCTCTTCAAAAGCGGTTACAATGTCGTGCTTGACACTACAAAAACCCGCCATCTGACACCTGCTCATTTGAATGATATTTGTTCTGCGGTCACAACTGCTTTTTATGACACAAACCCTGCCTGTCCGGAAAACGAGCGGTATAAACTTATTGTCACCAATGAGCGTCCTCCGGCAAGCGCTGAACGGGGAATGTACCTTTTTGTCTCGGCGAACGGTTTTGATTTTCACCAGAAAACGGGCAAGTTCAAATTAGATGAACGCAGCGGTTATGATTCAGCAAATCAGGCATTTTTTGACCATAACATCGGCAAATACAGACTTTACCACCGCTGTTTCAAATGGTACGGACCGGATTGGAAAAGATACATTTTCACCCATGTCACGGAAGATTTTGAAACTTTTACTGACGGACAGTATATTGAATTTGATTCTGAATTTGACAGTTATTTTGCAATCGGTCAGGAACTTTATACCAACGCAATACGTCCTTATTTTCGTGCGCCGCATATCCTGCTCGGCTTCCCCATGCGCTACAATGAAGGAAGTATGACACCAGGGCTTTATGCAACAACTGCAGACTGGAACGAAAGGATTCTCTCCCGTCCCGGCTTGGAAGAGAGAATTTTCCGCGCAAAACTTTCCGTCCGCTATGCTATTGCTTCAACTGATACCGTACTTATTGCAAGCCGTGACGGATTCAAATTCAAAGGCCACGGCGAAAGTTTTATAACTCCTCCGCCATTGGATGATTCATGGGTCTACGGTTCAGGTTCCGTCTGTCTCGGCATGATGGTATCACCCGCTAAAAACGGATACGGCGCACCGGACGAACTGTCATTCCTTGTACCGGAAGGGAATTGGGGTAATGATACTGTACGCTTCAGAAGATACCGCTTGCGTATGGACGGATTTGTTTCACTGCATTTCGGCATGAATACAGGTTCATGGCTGTCGCCGAAGTTCACTTTCAAAGGCGGGATGCTGACATTTAATGTCAAAACCGGCGGATTCGGCGGATTCAGAGTTGAACTCCGTGATGAAAAAGGAAATCCCATTCCCGGCTGCACGTTTGCAGACAGTTATGAACTTATCGGCGATGGCATTGACATTGCTGCCCGCTGGCGAAACGGCAAAGATGTCCGTCCGCTGGAAGGGAAAATTATCAGCATAGCATTTCTCGGTAGAAATTGCGATTTATACAGCGTAAAATTCGAAGATTTCAAACCCGACCCCGCACTTCCTGATATAGTTTCACGCAACAACAAAGAAGATATTCAAAAACCTGAATAAAGGAAAAATATGAAAAAACTGATTATGATTTCACTTTTTTTGCCGATTCTTGCATTCAGCAATATTGTTTTGATAAAAAACGGCAAATCAGATGCACGAATACTTTATGATATGCAGAACAGCAATGTCAATAAAGCACTGATTTTCAACAAAACTCCTGAAGATTGTGCCGTTTTTCTGGCTGATTATATCAAAAAAAGTACCGATTTGACAATTCCAGTATCCAACAAAGCAAATGCATCAGATGCCAGAGGTGTGCAGATCGAACTTGAAATCGCTCCTGCAAGCAAAAAAATGAATCTTCAGGGCTTCCATATAACTTTCCCCTCCTCCAACCGCATAGTTATTACCGGCGGCAGTCCGCGCGGTCTGGAATATGGTGTTTATGAATTTCTTGAACGCTGCTTCGGAGTCCGCTGGCTCTTCCCATCCGACCTCGGAACAGAAATTCCCAAACACAAAAATATCGTCATTCCCCGGAAAACTATCAAACAATCCCCCTCTTTTGAAGGCAGAGCGCTTTCCAGCGGCGGTCATACAGTAAAACATATTTCTGACTGCTACCAATGGGATATTCATAATAAAGGTTCGCTCGGCATTACTTCTAAAATCAGTACCGGTCACTATCTTAATGTGCTTGTCCCTGTCGCTGAATACGGAAAATCAAATCCGGAATTTTATCCGATCTTAAACAATAAACGTTACATTCCCACCCGCAGAATCCTGTGGCAGCCATGTATGACAGCAAAAGGATTGGCTGAAAAAATCGCAGCAAAACTTCCCCCGAACGCTGTCGTTTCATTGGGAACCAATGACGGTGGAGGTCATTGTGAATGTACAGAATGTATCAAACTTGACGGCAGCAGAAAAAACTTTCTCAACATAGCTGATCGTACCCGCAGTTATCTGCTGTTTGCCAACAAGCTTGCCGAACTCCGTCCTGATGTTACTTTCGGAATACTGGCTTATCTTGAAACAGTAGAACCGGCAATTGATGTAAAACTCCGTGATAATGTCCGTGTCAGAATCGCTTATGAAACACAACAGCTTGTTGACCCGGCACGCAAAGCTAAAATTGAAAACCTCGTCAAAAACTGGCAGAAAGTAACTTCTCAAACAATGGGCTGGTATGATTATCTCTATGGCAGTAACTACTGTCTCCCCCGTGTTTTTCCCAAATTCCTCTCCGATACAATGAAATGGATGTACAAAAATAACATTCGTGATATAGGCGGAGAATATTTCCCCAACGGCAATTGGCAGGATGCTTTGAAAATTTACGTCATGCACAAAACTGCATGGGATGTAAATGCCGATGTCAATTCCATTATTGACGACTGGTGTAAAAATGCAGTCGGAGAAAAAGCCGCTCCTTATTTAAAAGCATATTTTGCCCGTCTGGAAAAATTCTGGACCTCACAGGAAATAACCAAAACTCAATGGTTCAATGAATGGGTTTATCTTCCTGCAAGCTCATCCACTTTCCTTGACGCCATGCCTGAATCAATGATTGCAGAACTTGAGGATTTACTGGTAAAAACTCATAAATATTCAACCAACAAAGCCCGTTCAAACTATTTACTTGTCAAATACCGCCAAAGCATGCCAAATTTGAAACTTTACAAAAAGAATCAGAAAATTCGAGAAAAAGCAAGCAGAATGACTTTTGACAAAACCATTCTCAACAGCAATTTCGATAAAAATATTGACAAATGGTACGTATGGCAGGAATTGAAAGAATACGGAAAAAGTTTCCATTCAACGAACGGCGGGATCAATAATTCCCCTGCCCTGTGCCACGATATGACCAACGGCATAACTTTCAGCCGTGCATGGAAACGTGAAATCGATGTCACTCCCGGCAATATTTACAAAATCACCGTCCGCAGCAAAACCGACCAAATCGACGTAGGCGGCAAAGTCGGCATCCGGGCAAGCTACCGCAAAAACGGCAAATGGATGGATTACAGTTTGAGTTCCGCTGACAGTTACACCGTAAACGAAAAACAGAATTACTGGCACGAAACAATTCTTTACAGTACAGCTCCAGCTGATCCGCATGCCAAAATGGTACTTATTTTAAGTGCTGTCATGTCAAGTCACGGCAAAATCTATTTTGACGACATCAAAGTAGAAACACTGAAAAAAATGCCGTCAAACTTTTAAAATATTTCAGAGGCTGTTGCTTAGTTCTTTTGAGTTTTTGCAACAGCCCCTTTACACATTTTATGCTTTCTTTTTCTGAATATTGGCAAGTTTGAGCCATGCATCGGATTTGTAACGCCAATAGAAACAAGAAATACGGACTATCCAGTCAAAAACCATGGCTATCCAGACCGCCAGAACACCACTATTGATCCATTTTGCAATAAAATAACTGCTCCCGACTCTGACTATAAGCATTGAACCGACTGAAACAATCATCGAAAACCTGACATCATTCATTGAACGCAATATACAGGGAAATACAAACGAACTCGGCCACATGAGCATTCCCAACCCATTGTGGATCAATATAAGATAAAATGCCAGCTGTCGGGTTTCAATATCTATTTTGCTGAAACACATCAGAATAAACGGAGTCAATGCAAAAACAAATAAATTCCACAAAATATGGCTTGCATACGCCCACCCCATCATTTTGGCAACGTAATACCGTATTTGATTTTCATCTCCGGCCCCGACAGCTCTGCCGATAACAGTGATTACAGCCAGACAGAAAACACTGCCGCAAATACATCCGAACATATCAACCGTATTCGCAACGGCATTGGCGGCGATTTCACGAGTTCCATAAGTGGCTATCAACCCCACAACAAGCACTCTGCCGAACTGAAAAACACCGTTTTCAATACCACTCGGGATTCCGATATAAAGCATTTTTTTCACAAACTGAAACGACAGACGGAATCCTTTTCTGAAATCTATATAAATGCTTTTAGATCTGTTTGAAATCATACAGATAATAATAATCATTGCTATAAAACGGGCAAATAAAGTCGCACAGGCAGCGCCGGCAACGCCCATTTTAAAAAGATAAATAAGCAAAGCATTGCCGATAACATTGACAATATTGCTTATCAGAGAAATATACATAGTAACTTTTGTACGGTTCATCACCCGGAACAATGAGGCACATCCTCCATACAATGCAATAAACGGAAATGCTGCCAGAGTTATCCTGAAATAACTGTGTACCGCAGCATTGACATCTGCCTCAAGTTTGCCGTAAAGCAAACGTATAACATCTGCCATAAACACTTCTCCGGCAATAAAAACAAGTACCCCCATTGCCAAAGCGACAACCAGAAGCTGTTTGGCACATTCCCTTGCACGGACAAAATGTTTCGCTCCAAGATATTGAGAGGCGACAACCGCACCGCCGGTAGTAACAGAAAAAGCGATAGTTCCGATACAGTTATTGAACATATCAACCAGCGAGACAGCGGAGATGCTTGCCTCTCCCAAGCTTGCCACCATAAGTGTATCAACACTGCCGACGAGCATAAATAATAACTGTTCAAAGAAAAGCGGAATAATCAGCCGGAAAATATCTTTAGAAGTAAAAAGAGAATATTTTTTATTATCACCAAGAAATCGTAACTTTTTTGAAATCTTTTTATATCCTGCACGGATATATGATGTATTCATAAAAATCAACTCCGTCAATCTGATTCGACAAGAAAAAACTTCCGTTAAATTAATAATTATGAAATTTATCGTTTTTCAGGCAATACTTCCAGCCAGTAACCGTCCGGGTCCTCACAGAAATAAATACCCATTTTTTCATTTTCATAACAGACACAATTCATGGCTTTGTGATGCGCAAGTGCCGCCTCATAATCATCAACTCTGAATGCCAGATGAAACTCATTATCCCCGAGATTATAAGGTCTGTCCATGTCTCGCAGCCAAGTCAGTTCCAACTGATGTGCGCTGTTGCCATCTTCCAGATAAACAATAATAAAACTGTCATCTTTGGCATTGATACGGCGAACTTCATGCATATTGAATGCTTCCGCATAAAACTTCAGACTTTTTTCCAGATCTGCGACATTAAGATTGTTGTGAACCATTTTAAATTGCATAATTCATCTCCTTTTGTTGATTTTCTGCATAAATATAACCACCTTTTAAGCAAAAGTCAAACAATCAATCTTTTTTTCACAGCAAAAAAGTAAAATATTAAGAAAAATCCATTTTTTTTATTTAACGACTTGAAATGCTTGTTGTACCACTGTATCTTAATATCGGAAAAATCCCAGCTGTATGAAAGAAATATTATGAGAAAAGCATATTCTGAATACAATAATCACAAAATAAATCTGGAAAACAAAACAAGACAGTTTTCAATTCTTCCGCAAGTTTGTGAATACGGTTATATCACCGGCTGTGTCGGTTTGCCTATTGCAGAAAGAATATTTTTTCAGAACAAACTTGAATTCTGTCTGCGTATAGCCTGCACAAAAGAAAAAGTTACCCATGTTATAGGTAATGAAAAATATACCAATTCTTTTCCTCATTTTCTGATAAAACCGCCACGGGAAAGCTATCGTATAAAAGATATTACCCAACGGGATATTTTCTATATTCTTTATAAACCTGAAATGTTTGAATATTTCAAAAAAACAGGTCTTATAGATAATACACTTTCCTGGGATATTGAGTTGACTCCGGCAATTTCTCATCTGATAAATCTGCTGAAAGAGATGATGGACCGCCCCATGGAATTCGGAATTGCCGACCGTGCCGATCTTAAATGTATGCAGCTGCTTGAGGAGCTTGCTCTTTTCCGGAAAAGGAGTGAAACACCGCAACTCTTTGAGACAGAGAACATAAACCGCATAATTGCTTATTTCAATCTTCATTATTGTGATACATTTTCGCTTGATGAACTGATTGAAGTAAACGGTTTTTCACGCAGCAGTTTTTTTCGCAACTGGGCAAAATATTATACAGTTTCACCGGCAAAATATATGATGCAGCTGCGTATTGCTGAAGCGAAAAGACTGCTCTCGGAAACTGACAGTTCTGTTGAAGATATTGCCCTCATGCTGAAATTCAGTTCAGCAACATATTTCTGTGCTGTTTTCAAAAATCTGTGCAGTTGCACTCCTCTGCAATACAGAAACCAAAATCGTTCAATGCTTAAATGAGACAAATTCAATATTTTTTTGATACAAAAATATCTTGTAAAAAAATCATGCCAAGTGTATATTTTTCCATAAATTTATTAACAGAAAATAAAATTATGGAGAAATTATGGCGCTCAAATCTTATGATGTTGTCGTATGCGGCGCAGGCATTGCAGGTATTGCAGGTGCGATCACTGCCGCACGGCAGGGCATGAAAACCGCATTGATAGAGAAACAATGTCTTCTCGGCGGTCTTGCAACTTCAGGTCTTATCTATATTTATCTGGCATTGTGCGACGGGTACGGAAATCAGGTGATTTACGGTTTCGCTGAAGAATTGCTGAAGCGTTCTGTTGAATACGGACCTTTTGATATTCCTGCCAAATGGGGCGGCCCTGCAAACAATTACTCCGGAATTACTGACAAGCGTTATCAATGCTGTTTTTCCCCGGCAGGATTTACTCTTACTTTAGACAAAATGCTTGCAGAAGCAGGTGTTAACCTCTTTCTTGACACCATGATAACCGGAGCGAAAACAGAAAATGATTCTATAGTATCAATCAATGCGGCAAATGTTTCCGGTCAATTTGATATAAGCGGCAAATGTTTCATTGATGCCACAGGAGGCGCATTCGTCGTTCAGATGGCAGGAGGGAAAATCCACCGTCAGGAAAATTTTATAACTCCATGGTTTATTGAAATGGCTGAAAAGCATGACTTTTTTCATTTCACTGATGATTTGCATATACAGTGTGAAGGCGCAGTTTCTGATAAGTACAAATACTCTGACTGCAATTCAGGCAGACTTGTCACTGATTTCATCCGTAAATCATGGGATTTGATTCGCAAAAGATATGACGCTCTGCCCTCAACAGAGAAAAGAAAAAATTATCCCGTTCACCTTGCCGCCATGCCGCAACTGCGCAAAATCGGAGCGATCGATGCATTATATATGCTTGACGATTCCGACCATAATATAAAATTTGCAGACTCTGTCGGCAGTGTCCCGGATTGGCGCAAGCCTGATACCCCGTGGGATACACCATACCGTTCTCTCGTGCCGCGCGATGTCAAAAATATCTTATGTGCGGGTCGCTGTATCGGAGCTTTGCACGAAGCATGGGAAGTCTATCGTGTCATACCGGCGGCTGCTATGACCGGTGAAGCCGCAGGATTTGCGGCGGCTGTCGCGGTAAACGATAATGTTACTCCTGCAGATATTGATTACAGCAAATTAAAAAAACTGCTTGACCGGAGAAATAAAAAATGCTGACAGAAAAATACTCTCATATCGGATTGAAACTTGAAAACGGTCTGCCTGAATTTTATCATGCATTCAATAACGGTGCATTCACTGCTGATATAGGACGTTCAGGAGGTATTGACCGACTGGCTTTTATTGATATACGTTATGCAGATGAAATGATGTTTCCAAACCGCTGGTACTCTGAAATGTTGAACCGTAAAGGATGGCATCTCGGTCGTCCGATGTACGGTCCTGCGGTAAAATTCATCTCAACTGCCGCTGACGGAACTGTTTTTCATCATGCACCGTTGAACGGCCGCAAACTGCCTTACGGTCTGATTACTGAACAGAATGATGATTTATTCGGCAGAAATGAATATCATATTTTTCTCGAACGGGATTTGACATTGCGTATACTTGCATCGGCAGACAGCGGAACTTTTGCAACTTTTGATATTGTCATAAGCAAATATCATTTTGCCGGCGGCAAATATATGATACGCCAGAATCAGCTGCTCAATCACGAATACGGCATTGACATGCTGCCGGAAAATATAATTGATCCTGATTATTTCAAAAATATGCCATTCAGTAATGTACACGGTGAAATGAGCTGGACAGATTTTAATTTTGATGAAACAGCAAACGCACTCGTATGCAGTGCTGTACGTAAATTTGAAGACGGCACGGAAAGACCTCTGTACATGCTTTTCGGCTGTTCAGAAAAATGTACTGTCATTGAAACAGAACAGAATTTTATTTTGCGCTGTCAGCACAATTACGGGAATAAAATCGCCGCATCTGTCGCTATCGGAGAAAACCTTCAGGATTTGAAAGAAAAAGTCTCCCTTACTTTTGAAGAAACTCAAAAACATCTTGAACTTTTGCTTGAAAATATAGAAACAATTGAAAAATCATCTCCTGAAATATACATTGAAAATCACCCTGAAATATCTGATTTCGCACGCATTGCCCGCACCATGCAGCAAGCGGCAGTCATTGAAGATGAAACTGATTATGCCGCCATACTTGCGGCTTTCGGCAAATTCGGTTATTTTATTGCCTGGGATCACAATTATCCGATACGCGATTTTATTACCACCGGTGATTTTGAAACTGCACAAAAACTCATTCGGTACGGCATTGATTATCCGTATATGGAAACTGTACCTTTTTCCGTGGCACAACTGATACTCGAAGTCAATGAACTTACAGCATTCAGCGGCAACTGTGATTTTTTGAAAGAAAATTATCCGAAACTGCTCGATATGTTTCTGTATCTGGAAAATTTCATCGACAGTGAAAAACGTATGCTGAAAACAACTCACTGCTGCGGAGTTGACAATCCGGCAGAAATAGGACTTTCAAAATTCTTTTATGCCGCCTGCCTCAATTCATGGCATTATGCGGCAACATACGCCATGGCGAACTTTGCGCTTATAATGCATGACGAAACTTTGGCGGAAAAATTTTATAATCAAGCAGAAAAACATAAAGAAAGTTATATCCGTTATTTTTATAATGAAAAAACCGGAACTTTGAGAGCTGCAGTCAATGATGATTTCAGCTGTCCGGACATTGAAGTTTTTCATAATTCCAGTTCGATCGGACTTGATTATCCCTGCGGCGAATATCTTCTGCGCAAAGGCATAAGCTCCATTGCCGATTATTACAAAACCAAACTCCGCCATCCAGACGGTTATTCCGCCATCACATACAACAGTGATTCTCCGTGTGAAATGTGGCGCAGTGTCTACATGAATCAGCACATTGGACACAATACACGCATACACCGTCTCAATAATGACATGCAGGAAGCAAACCGGGTGGCAGAACATTATTTCAAGGAGTTTGAGAAATCTCTCAATGCCATTGAAACATTCAATCTTGAAGGATGTGACGGAGATATTTCCCAGCGCGTCAACTGGCAGTCGTTTTCCTGTACTGCAGCCCTGCACTGCATTCACCAGACACTTGCAGGTATTGCATGGACACGGGGCGGCTTGGTTTATCTTCCTGCCGATGATTCACGCAAAATATCTATGAGCGGCTTTATTTTTGACGGCAGGAAATGGAATATTTCAATAAATGGAAACGGCAGCTTTGTAAATTGCATAAAACTTAATGGAGAAACTTTCAAAAATACGATGCAAATACCGTCTGATCTGATAAATTCAAAAGAATGCAGTCTTGAAATCATCCGTTCCGCAGAAATACCGCAAACTCCCGTATTGCTATATGCTGTGGATACAAAAATCAAAAACTTTGAAGTTTCAGATAAAAAAATACGTTTTCGCATTGCCGGTGATTCTTTCGGCATTATGAAATTTTTTGCGGAAAAAACACCGGAACTCACAGTCAACGGCAAACGCATAGAAACAGAATATTTTGCTGATAATCATACTCTATGGTGCAATTGCAGATTTTATGAAAATGATGTTATCGAATGCCTTTACGTATAAAAACAAATAATAATCACCTCAACCCGAACAAAAGGAGAAATCAAATGAAAAAAACCTTCACCCTCATCGAACTTCTGGTCGTAATTGCCATCATCGCAATTCTCGCAGGTATGCTTCTCCCCGCACTTGGCAAAGCACGTGAACGGGCAAGAAGCGCATCATGTATCAGCAATCTCAAACAAATCGGACAGGCAGTTGTCATGTATACTGGAGACAACAACTCGATTTATCAGATCCGTACCCTCAACTACGGCGGCGATGAAGGCTGGCTCTATCTCATTTTTGAAGGAGGCTATCTGCCTGACAAAAGCAAAATGCTTTATTGTCCAGTTCTGCCGCCCAATCCCACCGCACTGGCAAAAAATTACAGAACTGTCACAACTTACGGAACTTTCCGCTACAATGACAACGGGACTTTTTCTCCCAACTACCGTTATACAGCAAAATACAAAACGAACTCTCTGGATATGATTTTCTGGGATTTCGGTAAAATGACAAACTCTTCATCATCCGTTATGGGCGCAGATACTTATTATGAATCCTCAACCTGGGGCGGCGCTGTTCAGTATCATCATATTTCCGTCAAAGCAGGATTTGCAGAAAAAGCAAGTCAGGGAGATTGCAGTGTTTCAGCCCGCCATGGCAACAGAATCAATCTCGTTCTCATGGACGGTCATGTCGGAAGTTTCGCTCCTGAAGCATACAAAACTCTGCTCCGGACCGAAAACGGCATGAATTACCGCCATGTCGTTCACTATTTCAACCAGAATAATCAAATCGTCAATATGGACTGATCACAGGTGATTTATGTATAAAAAACTTACAATATTCCTGCTGACAATTCTGCTCGGCTGTGCTTACGCCGACAGTATGACATTGGTAAAAAACAGCAAAGGACTTGCCGTCATCGTGCTTCCTGCCAAAGCTGCAAAAAGTGCGCAGCTCGGCGCATTGGAACTTCAATATCATATCAAAAAAATGACCGGTGCCGAACTCCCGATAGTCAATGCCCCCGTCAATGGCAAAATTGCCTTGAAAATAGGTTTTGACAATGAAAATATGACCGTTGATTCTCATAAAATCATCTTCGGAAAAAATGACATTCTTTTAAGCGGAAGCGACTCGCCGGATTACGGCAAAGTTGATTACAATGATGTCAATACATTTCCCCGTTATGATTTTACTGCCAACGGTTCACTTTTTGCCGTCTATGATTTTCTTGAAGATTACTGTGGAGTACGTTTTTTCTCTATGTACGACAAAGATACGATCATTCCGAAAAAAGCAACTCTGACCGTTGAAAAGAAAAACCGTGAATTTTCATCACAAATGGATGCTTTCCGCTTTGTTTATGATGATGATTCAAAAACTTTCAGCAAAAATCTCTCCGACCGTGACCGCCGCCTGTGGCAGCTGCGCTGGAGAATGTGCGACTATTACGGCAGAGTAAATCACACCCAATACAGCATTTATTTCAAACACTGGGCAAAAGCCAAAATGCCGAAACTTGCCAAAATGTTCAAAGAAAAACGCGAAGACCTTTTTGCCAAAGGATTCAAAGGTAAACATCACAGTGTCGATTATATTCTGCAGGTGAATTATCCCAATGATCCGGATATTCCTCCACAGTTGTGTTATTCCAATCAGGATACAGTGAAATATTATGCCGATGAAGTTTTGACCTATGCATCCGGAAAAAATGTTGTCGGCGGCTGGCGTAACTTCTGGGGCGATTATCCTGAAAATACAACCCGTCTGCCGAGATTCAAAAATAAACCGTTTTTCTATCCCGTTCAGGGCGGCGATACAGGCGGACATTGCCTGTGTGCTGATTGCAAAAAACGTTTTCCTAACGATAATGCGGATGATGTTTCCAACAATAAATTTCAATTTATTGCTGATGCAGCCCGTGAAGCGGCAAAGAAAAACCCGGAAGCCGGAGTTGCTACTCTTGCTTATATTCATACTCTGAACTATCCGGAAAAAGTCAATTTTCCGGCAAATGTCACCGTTCAGCTCTGTCTGCCGCTTTATTCATGGTGGCACCCTGTCGCTCTGGAAAAACAGAAGAATGAATACAAAAAATGGGTATCCAAAGAAGCTAAAAAACGTCCTCTTACTCTATGGACATATATTTTCAGTCCGCATTGGGATTCCGAGTATCACTTCGGCAAATACACCGTTTTTCCCGGTGCATATCCATGGAAAACCGGCGAGATTTTCAAAGGTTTCATCCGTGACGGCATTCGCGGCTGGTTCACCGAAGTTGAAATGAAATACAATCCGCTTGAAGCATACGTCGCCGCAAAACTCTGCTACAACGGAAATCTTTCATACGAAAATATCATTGAAGATTATTTCAAAAACGCTTACGGCAATGCCGCTGCTGAAATTTCTGAATTTTATAGAGAACTCGAAAAAGCATACTGGAACAGCGCAAACTGTCCTGTTTCATGGCTCAAGGACCGGACAAAAATATACGGTCCCAAAGGCGTAAAACATGACAACTGGACAACAGGGTTGTGGAGTCCCGAACTCAACTGGCAGACCGCCACCCCTGAACGCATGAAAAAACTCAATTCTCTCATCGCCGCCGCAGAAAAAAAGGTTGCTCCCAATAATCCCTATTTCAAACGTCTGAAATCACTCTGGCTTGAAACTTTACAGGGGCAGAAAGAATTTGAGCGCTACATGAAACGCAAAAATGCCCCCCGCCGCACACTGGCAGTAAATTCTGTTGCTGAAGCAAACGGCAATTTCAGAAAAGTTTCATGGAGCAGAGCTTTCACAACTGAAAAATGGGGCAATCTCAATGGTGAAGATGTTCCAAACCGCAACAGTGTCAAAGCTGTTGCTGACGGTAAATACATTTATTTTGAATTCACTGATCTCGACGGAGCAAATCCTGCTGCTTACGGACAGGACGATTTTGAAATTTTCTTCTCATCTCAAAACAAATTCCCAATGTATCAGATATGCGTATCCCCCAAAGGCGATATTTACCAATATAAATATATTCAGAAAGATGACAAAACCGAAAAACAGCCGTACAGCTTCAACTTAAAATCAGAACAAAAACTTGCAAATGGCAAATGGACCGTCCGTCTGGCTGTTGATAAATCAACCCTGCCGATAAAAAACGGTATCATCAATGCAAATTTCTTCCGTACAAACAAAAAACCGTACAAAGCATGGAATCCGATTTTCACCGGACGTTACTTGCAGGGAGTTGACGGTTGCGGAGAACTGCTCCTTTTCCCGCGAGTCATTCAGGACAGTGAATTTTACCGTTACAAAAACGGAGAATTGTCCGGCAAAGGCACTGACAATAAAGCCGATAACGGCAGCTATGTATGGGGCGACGGTACGACCGGCTGGACATTACAATATCTGGCAAAATCATTTCCGAAAATGAAATACCGGATAAAACTGCGCTACCGTGTCGAACTGACTTCCAATGTCAAAAGCGATTTCACCTGCGGAATTTTTGACAGCAAAAGCAAGAAAAATATTGCATTCTGGCATCTTTCTGCCAATCAACCGGAATTCCGGGAAGTAAGTTTAGGAATACATGAATTTTCCTCTTCCATGCGTTTCTATCTCGGCAAATTCAGCAATCCCGCTGCAAAAGGCAAAATTATCATTGATTCAATAACCTTCACTCCGGAGGCGCAAAAATGAATATCGGATTTTCCCGGCGCAAAATACTTGTTCCAAATCCGGATTGTCCGTGGGCAGAAAAAATGGTGCTTAATCCCGCCATGATTTCCGATCCTGAGGATGAAAATACAATTTACATGCTTTTCCGGTCAACCGGAGCATGGCACGAAGCGCAAATAGCAGACAAACCTGCTCCTTATCCGATTTTTCTCGGCTTCGGTGCAAGTTATAACGCCGGCAGAGACTGGGAGTTTGATTTCTCCCGTCCCGCCATGTCTCCCCGTCTGGAATATGATGAAGAAAGATTCCGCAATCAATCATTCAAAAACGGAAAAATGTTTGACTTCGCAAACGGCTGTATTGAAGACCCGCGTTTATTTTATTTTGAAAATGAACTTTATCTTACCGTTGCCTGCCGGGCATTTCCACCGGGACCTTACTGGGAGCATGATGATCCTGTTCAATGTATGCCGGAATGGGCATTGGACAAAACAAAATATCCTCCTTCAATTACAGAAAACCGTACAGTAACTCTGTTGTACAAAGTTAATTTACAGGAGTTGAAAAAACGCAATTATGAAAATGCATTTGAAATTATTGCTCCTCTGCATCAGGGCGACATCAGTGATGACCGTGACGTTGTGCTTTTTCCCCGCCGCCTGAAAATAGACGGCAAAGAACGTATCGTCTGCATCCACCGACCTAAAGAGCCGTGGAATTATGAAATTGGCAAAAATTGTAAGACTCCATCCATATTCATTGCTCTCGGAGACAACTTTTCTGATTTTTACACTGGAAAAGCAGAAGAATTTCTTTTCGCAGTTCCTGAATATGAATGGGAAGCAAATCGTATCGGTGCAAGCTGCGCACCGGTTGAACTTGAAAAGGAGAGATGGCTGCTGCCGTATCACGGCAAACAGAATGATACAGTAGGATACACCCAGTCATTTATGATTCTCGAAGAACAGCCAAACGGGTTGCCGAAAATCATAAAAAGACCTGCGGAACGTTTCCTTTTTGCAGAAAATGATTGGGAACTTGAGGGCGATTTCACCATTCCATGTGTTTTCACCTGTTCCATGCTGATACAGAAAGACGGCAGAACTTTATTCGGTTACGGAGCAGCAGACAGAGTTGTCGGCATCGCTGAATGTGATTTCAACGCTCTCTTATCTGCATTATAATCACAAAGAGAAAGGCTGCTGCATACTTTTTTCAAAGTTTTGCAACAGCCATTTTTTCATCCTTCTTTTTCAATTTGAGCAAGCAGCAAATCCCGCCGGTAATCAAGGAATTTCCCCCACTCCTCAGGAGCAATAAACGGATTTTCTGCCGGATTTTCCGCAAGTTTTGCGCCTTTGCCGAGAGTATCATTATTATCAACATGATTTCCAAGCTGAATATCGACATGCTCTTTTTTCAACCGTTCAAGTCCTGCAAAAAATTTATCTCTGCAATCGTAGGAAAGACCATACTCATCAAGAAACTTTTTCCCCATCGACAGAATACCGACTCCACCATGCATACCCGCACGCAAAGTCCTGCCGTTTTCCGTAACATCAAAGAAAAATGACATCGTTCCCGGTGAATGTCCCGGAGTTGAAAGACACAAAATTTCAGTAGAACCGAGTTTGACAATATCTCCGTCATGCATTGCGACATCGGGAGTAAACGCTTCATAATATACATAGCCAAGCTCTTTCGCCCATGTCAAATCAAGTGTTCCATCTGCATACGGAATATCATCAGCACCAAGATACGTTACAATACCCGGGAAAAGTTCAGTCATTGCTTTAGTTCCGCCCAAATGATCATAATGACCGTGAGAATGAATTATATATTTGACATCATGCGGATCAAATCCGAGCGCACGGATATTTTCAAGTACCAGATACAACATCTGCGGATAGCCGGTATCCAGCAGAATCAATCCCTCTTCCGTTGCTATCAGATGTGATGATGCAGGTTGAGTACCGACAAAATATAAATTTCCGAAAATCCTGAATGGCTTGACATAACCTTCCCACGGCTTATTCATAAAAAATTTTCTCCACTTTATTTATAAAGATTTTCACCGTTGCAATCAATAGCAACGACAAGTTTGAAATCCTCAACCTCAAGGCGGTAAATCGCTTCAGGTCCGAGATCTTCAAAAGCGACAACATCTGCCTTTTTTATACACTTGGCAATCAAAGCGGCAGCACCGCCGGGAGCAGCAAAATATACCGCAGGATCACTCTTCATTGCGTCAATAACATTGGCACTGCGATTGCCTTTGCCAATCATTCCGGTAAGACCGCACTCATGTATCAACCTGGGAGAATAAGCATCCATACGTCCGCTGGTGGTAGGACCTGCACTGCCGATGACCTGTCCGGGTTTGGCTGGACATGGACCGACAAAATAAATAACCTGATCTTTGAAATCAACAGGCAGACTTTTTCCTTCATCCAGCAAAGCACAGAGACGTTTATGAGCGGCATCACGTCCGGTATAAATCACTCCGGAAAGAGCGACTTCTTCTCCGGCGCGGAGTTTCCGGACTGCATCACGGGAGAGCGGCGTGGTAAGTTTTATCATATCAAATCTCCTTTTCCACATGCCGTGCGGCATGACAATTCAAATTTACTGCGCAGGGCAAACTGGCAATGTGACAGGGATGATGTTCAATATGAACTGCCAATGCGGTCGTATTGCCGCCAAGTCCTTGCGGTCCGACACCTGAAGCATTGATTTTTTCCAGAATTTCACGTTCAAGTTCAGCGTAGCGCTCATCTGAATTGGGTTCTCCGACCTTGCGGAGCAAGGCTTTTTTGGCAAGGAATGCACATTTCTCAAAAGTTCCTCCGATACCGACTCCGACAATGGTCGGCGGACAGGGATTACCGCCTGCATTTATAACACTGTTGACCACAAAATCAACGATTCCCTGACGGCCTTCAGAAACTTTCAGCATCTTTATGGCACTCATATTCTCAGAACCGCCGCCTTTAGGAGCGAAAACGATACGGACTTTATCTCCTTCAACAAAACTGTAATGAATGACAGCCGGAGTATTATCACGTGTATTTTTTCTGTCAAAAAGCGGATCTCTGACTATTGATTTACGCAAATATCCGTCTGTATATCCCTGACGCACCCCCTCATTCACCACCTCGTCCCAAGTACCTTCGTCAAGCAGAACTTCCTGTCCGATCTCAATGAAAAAAACAGCAAAACCGGTATCCTGACAAATCGGCATGGATTCGTTACGGGCGATTACAGCATTTTCAATACATTGCGACAAAAAACTTTTACCGAGGGCAGATTGCTCTTCAGCTTCAGCATTTTTCATTGCCTGCAAAACATCTTCAGGAAGCAGAGTCGCCCCCTCAATACAGCACTGTCTGACTGTTTCAATAAGTTTTTGTTTGTTGATAATTCTCATTTTTTCAAATCTTTATGTAATGTTTCTGGATTTCAGGTGCGCGTTCGGCAATATTGGCAAGATGGTCGCCGACTTTCTCCATTTCGCCGACCATTTCAATAAATATAATACCGGCATCAAGAGTGCATTTTCCCTCCTGCAGACGGTTGATATGATTATCTTCCAGAGATTTGGCAAGCTGATTGATCTCTCCTTCAAGTTTCAGAGCTTTATCCA
This sequence comes from Lentisphaeria bacterium, assembly GCA_017505415.1. Classification (GTDB taxonomy): domain Bacteria; phylum Verrucomicrobiota; class Lentisphaeria; order Victivallales; family Victivallaceae; genus RGIG5270. The sequence goes on from JAFVPG010000179.1 coordinate 27,582, forward strand.
CGCAACCGCCCTCTGTACCGTGCAATGCCTGCAAAACATTATCTGCCAAACGGTTAAGCAGAGAACTCATATATTTCAATTCGACTTGCGCTCCTTCGGAAAGTTTCTTGTCTGAATTAACCATACGCTGAGTAAGATTTATAATATTCTCCGTATGGTCAGCAATGCGTTCAGCGTCATTTGTACAATGCATGAGCAAAGGCACAAGAGCGGATTGAGGTTCGCTGAGTTCGTGACGGGTGATTTTGACCAGATAATCAGTGATGGCCTCCTGCATTGTATCAACTTTTTTCTCTTTTTCTGCAAGTTTCTCGAAAAGCTCCTCATCAATTTTGCTGTTCATGAAAATATCATTGACCGCAGTATCGACCATATGCCATGCCTTGCGCGCCATAATACGGATGGTATTGACGACCTGTTCAATAGCGATTGAAGGCGTATTGAGCAAGTGCGGTTCAAGCATTTCAAACTTGACTTCAGAATCATTTTTTACCGGAATCAAAGCACCGCATATCTTTGCAAAAATATTAATGCACGGCAAAAGCAGAATCACAACAGTTACGTTAAAAAACGTATGCGCCATAGCTATATGACGTTCCAGATTCTGCGGCACAGCAGCAAACGCATCTCCAGGAGTTATCGCATTTATGAAATAAAGGAAAATCGGACGGCTCTGCTCTCCGAAAGGCACATAAAAAAGAGCAACCATTATCAAACTGCCGAAAACATTGAACATCGTATGCGCCAATGCCGCCTGCTTGGCAACTCTGTTTGCTGCCAAAGCAGCAAGAAACGCCGTAATGGTTGTACCGATATTTGTACCAAGCAGCAACGGAATTGAAGTGTAAAAATTAATAAGTCCGCCAGCCGCCAATGCCAGAACAATACCCATTGCCGCAGAACTTGACTGAATTATAACCGTCATAACTGTACCGATCAGCAAAGCTCCGAGAACAGCTCCTATCGGCATGAAATCGCCAACCTTCTCCGGCGCGCAGTCAAATGTACGGAAAAATTCGATAAATGACGGAAACTGTCCGAGAAGTTTCAACTCAGAACTCATCATCATCATACCGAAAAAAAGCAATCCGAAACCAAGAACAGTATTGCCCCACCCATTTATAACACGATTCTTTGATATTGTAATAAGAAAACCGATAATAACTGCAGGCAATGCCAATCCGTCAAGATTGAAAGAAATGATTTGTGCCGTAATTGTCGTACCGATATTCGCACCGAAAATAATACCGATAGACTGTACCAGATTCAACAAACCGGCATTAATAAAACCGATAACCATAACTGTCGTTGCACTTGATGACTGGATAACAGCAGTAACAATAGTACCAGCCAATACAGCAACAGCTGCATTTTGCGAGAAAAGCTGAAGAATTTTTTTCATTTTTTCTCCGGCGATCTTCTGCAAGCCGTCACTCATAAGTTTCATGCCCAGCACAAAAATAGCCAGACCGCCGGCCACCGTAATAATAACATTCAAGAAATCAATTCCATACATTTTTACTGCACGATTGCGGAAAAAAATGCTTTTTTCAGGAGAAGCAACTTCAATATCAACAAAATATTCTCCGGTTTTTCCTCCAGCGGAAAAAGAGCTTGCCGCCACACCTTCTGCATTGGTAAGTACTGTTGCAGCAGAAATTCCAGCCTTTGTTTTGCGTCCTTCAGGATTCTGTCCGATAGAAAAATACACCGGAACATTACTGCATGGTTTGCCTTCAGCATCAACAACTTTCACCTCAATATCATCATCAGCCTGATGATTTGCCAATATTTCCTGTGCAGAACCTTTTATCTCAATACCAACAGACATGCGCAAAGTCACTTCTTTGCCGGATTTCGGCTCAATAACTTTCAAATATTGATCTCCGATACGCTTGCCTGCCTTCACAGGAATTGTTACAATACCTGCGACATCACTTTTGAATTCTCCGCCATCGACTATCAAGCCGTCAGGCGACATGATTTTCAGCAGCACATTGCAATCTTGAACAACTTTACGACGACCCTTTCCGCCGAAAAAGCCTTTTAGATTACCGGTAAGCAATTCTACTTTTACAGGGGCCCTGAAATTTTCGCCGGGCAATGCCATTTGGTTATTACCGCTGACTATACGGATCAAATCAACTTTATCTCCTTTGGTCTTATTACATCCGCATACAAAGCAAAGTGCAGTACACAAAACGACACAAATTTTCAAAGACGTTTTCAATTTCATTTTAAATCCTTACCTTTTTTATAAAATCCTATATAATCTATTTCAGCAAGAGCTTCACTCTTGGAATTCTGACTGTTCCCGCAAATAACAAGAGCTATATTTTTAGGCACAAAACCGAACTTTTCCATGAAATCATCTCTCACATTTCTTTCCTCTTCAAACCAGACATCAAGACCATCATCTTTATTTCTGCAGCTCAAAAAGCGGACACTCATAACATTGGAATAAACCGTTTTGCCCCAATGTCCGACCGGAGTTTCAGTTTCCCAGCGGTAAGCAATCGCTTTCTGATTGAATGCAGTTCCGGTTCCAATATAAATTCCAACTGCCTGATCGTCTTTTTTCCGATGTCTGCCGTCTGCATCAGGCGGCAGTTTTCTTACACGCCAACGCCAGCGCAAAACCGGAGTTTCATTCAAATTTATCTTACCGGAAAGATCACAGGCAAACACTGCAGATGACTTTTTTGATTCAATCACCAGCACACTGTTTGAACTTGCATTATTATCATGTTTCAGAAAAAATCTGGTTTTGGGAGTAAATAAAACTCCGCCTTCATGACGCCAGTCATCAACAAATTTTTCACCGTTTATATGACCGTCAGGCTCAAAATCCTCAAGCCAATGCGGCAGAATGATCTGTTTTTTTACAACCGTTTTTTTAATTGTCTGTTTTTTTTCTTTTACAACATTTTTCACAGTTGGAACAACTGTTTTTTTTACAAGTTTTTTTTCAGGAACGACATTGATTTCAGGAATTTTTTCTGATTTCCTCTGCGAAACAGTTTCTGATTTTTTCCCGATTTCTGATTTTTTATCAACAGTTATTACTTCTTTTTTTTCTATAACCGGAATAACGGGAGTTTCTACCTTTATTTCACTCCTGACAGATTCCTGTTTTTTCTCAACAATTGTAATTTTTTTATCAGTTTCAGTATTTACAACACTTTTATTATCAATATTTTCGGTATTTTTTTCAGTTGCCGTATTTACGGTTTCAGCCATTTCCGGCTGCAGAGGCTCCGAAACAGTAAAATCAGGAATATACGGACACATCAACACACCTATAATCAAGGCGGCAGCCACGATTGCAATACAAATCAAAAAATTATGGATTAACTTCCGCATCTTTATAATCCCGATATTTATTCATAATTTTTTTTACATAATTTTTGGTGGATTTTATCGTGATCCGGTCAATTACTTCACCGGAAAAAGATTCAGGCTTCCACCTGCTTGCCCTGCTCTCTCCTGCATTATACTGACAGAGAGCCAATTCCGTACCGTGTTTATATTTCTTCCACCTGATCAAAGCCCGTTTCAAATACCATGAGCCGATTTCGATATTGAGCTGCGGGTCAAAAAGATAAGTCTTATGCGGAGCTTTCCGTTTATAAAACCTTGCCCAATCCGCCACCGAACCGCCGGGCAATATCTGCATCAGTCCGATTTCTCCTGCACTGCCTACTACTTTGCTGTCAAAAACACTCTCCTGTGCTATTACCGCTTTTATCAACAGCGGATCAATACCATGTCTTTTTCCCGCTTCTGCGATCACAGCATCATAACGGCTTTCATCAACAAAAAAACCTTTACTCTGTAACAGATAAAGCAAAAATGCAATTCCCATGACAACCAAAGCCGCTGCCATAAGACAAATTCGCAATTTTTCCGTTTTACGATACAAAAACTTTTTTCTCCAATAATTTTGTCAAGGCGAAAAGACCCCACTCCCTTTTATCATGAGAGTGAGGTCATTTTAATTATTCAGCTGATTTTTCCGCATTCTTCTGATCTGCCATTTTTTTGGGCAGAACAACCTGCAAATGCAATTCACGCAACTGCTTGAGAGTAACTTCAGCAGGTGCATTCATCATCAAGTCCTGAGCCTGCTGATTGAACGGGAAGGCGATAACTTCACGAATATTGGGTTCATCAGCAAGAAGCATAACAATACGGTCAACACCGGG
>JAFVPG010000180.1 GCA_017505415.1 Lentisphaeria bacterium
AGTCAGCGCCAAGCTCCCCGGTACTCCGGAATATGCCGCAACCAATAAAAAAATCATTGCCGCCTATGAAAAATGGCTCGCAGATTTCAAACTCGCCGCCGCAAACAATCAGCCGCGTCCTGATTTTCCAAAATATCCATCCGAAGCCGTCCCCTACCCCGGAGTACAGTATCCGGCTATGACTTATAACAAAATGATTTATCCTCTGCTGCCTTTCACAATCAAAGGTGCGATCTGGTATCAGGGCTGTTCCAATGTCAACGAAGGAAAACTTTACGGCAAAAAAATGCAGGCACTTTTGAACGGATGGCGCAAAGTTTTTGAAAATCCCGAACTTCATTTTTACCTTGTTCAGCTTGCTCCTTACACTTATAAAAATCCGACCGCTCTGCCGCAGATTTGGGAAGTTCAACAACAGTTTGCCAGAGATAACAAAAATACCGGTACAGCCATCATCAACGACATCGGAGATTTCAAAGACATTCACCCGCATAACAAAAAAGATGTCGGCAAACGTCTGGCAATGCTCGCCGCAAAACATACTTACAAACAGAATATCAAAGCCGATTCTCCCGAACTTGCTTCATGGGAAATCAAAGGTAATAAATTTATCCTCAAATTCAAAAATGTCGAAAAATGGATAACCAAAAATACAGACAAAAACTTTGAAGTCGCAGATATTTACGGAATATGGCACAGAGCAAAATTTGAAATCAGCAATACAGATTTGATCGTTTATGCCGATAATGTTTCAGAAGTTTACCAGCTGCGCTACATGTTCCACCAGCATCCAAAAGGCAATCTCTGGAACGAAGTTGGTCTGCCCCTCGGTACTTTTCATTGCGGCAAAGAGATGACCGCTTCTCCTCTTGTTAATAAATTATACCCGAATGCCGCTCTTATTTATGAATGTAACCTGCTTGACGCAACTACGCCTGATGGTTCCGTAAAATACACAATAAATAACTCTGCTTCATTCAAAGGCAAAGTAAAGAAAATCATTTATCATGTTATTTTGAAGCCCAAAGATAAGGATTCTGAATGGGCTGTAATCAGCATGGATGCTTTTACTGACGATGTGAGAAAAATCGGTATTCCCGTTCAAAAATCAGGATTCTCATTTGCAGGTCCCGTTAAAAATATCCAAGTCACCACAAATTCAAAAAATATCAAAACCAAATCTGCCGCCGTTGGCAGAATCGAATTCTGGTCAGGCAATTACGGTTACGCCAATGTGTCAAACGTCCCGAATGCTTCAAGTACATTATTTGACTTCGGTGACGAAAAAATCAACGGCGGAAATTACGGCTCCATGCAAATCCACAATCCGGCAGAAAAAGAAACAATTTTTGCTTTCAATTCATTCACGACCTCAGCCCATGATCTCGGTCTCGGCAACAGACCGCAGGGCAATCCGGATTGGACATTCGCCAAAAACAGCAAATCTTATTCGCAGGCAATTCTCAAAATCTATGCTGAATAATCATTCAGACAGATACAACTTATACAACAGCATAATCCGGTGGCAGCAAATTCTGCCCCCCTTGAATATGCCCAAAATCATGATTTTTTAAGGAACAATTCCGGAAAAAAAGGATTATCAGGAGCAAACATAAGTTGTGAAAGTTCGATTTGCTTTCCACGATGATATGGAGTTCCAAGCATTTTTGCATTTTCAAGAACTTTTTTATAAAAAAGTATCTTCTCTTCAAGCAACACCGGTGACGTATCGCCTTTGACAAATTTACGGAAAAGGTACGGATTTTTCAGCCATCCCCTGCCCGTCATAAACGATGCTCCACCGCACTCTGTCAGACGTGAATATGCCGTTGAAACATCATTAATATCACCGTTAAGTATTACCGGCTGAGATACCAGACTGATAAATTTCCTGCTTCTGGCGACATGTTCCGTCTCTGAAACCGGCAGATACCCCTCTTTGACAGAACGGCTGTGCAGGATAAAAAAATCCGGTGCGTCATTGCAATTTGCGCTCCAGTCAGGCGAAAAATTTTCATATTCGCTGATATTTTCAAATCCCATACGCATTTTTACGCTCAACGGCAAGTTTGGACAGCGATTCCGTACTGCACGGCATATTTCCCGCATAAGCGGCGGATTTTTTAACATTGCCCCCCCTCCGTTATGACGCAAAACCTGTCCGGATGGACACCCGAAATTAAGGTTTATTCCTGCAATATCAAATTTTGCAGCAGCAGCGGCACTTTCTGCCAGCAAACCTGCAGAATTTCCCATCAACTGTAAAGTAACTCTGGTATTTTTATAAGGAGCAAGAAATTTACGGAACTCTTTTTCTTTCGGAACATGCTTGGAAACACGCAAAAAAGGAGTCAGAAATTCACTGCAAAGTTTTTCATCCTGTGCAGTTTTTATCAAAGCATGCGTCATCACCCCTTCCATCGGAGCTGGACATGGAGTCAAGAGCGGGACTTTTTTTACTTTGCTGAACGCATCAGGATCAAGTTCAAGCAGAAACCTCATCACAAAATCACGTTCAACAGCACGGGGATGCGGCAAAGTCAAACGTTCAGTACAAAGTCTGACATTTTCCATGTATATTATATCCAGATCAAGTGTTCTTGATTCATGGAATCCATGCGCTGTTGGTCTGCCGAAAAGCACTTCAGTACTCTGAGTCAAATCCAGAAGTTCAAACGGTTCCAACTCTGTTTCCGCTTCAACCGCCATATTATAAAAATCAGGAGTTCCTGCAGGACAATCGACCGGAGTTGTCACCGCACATGAACTGCGCCTGCATATCTTAACTTTTTTCTGCTCCAGATACTCAAGAGCTTTGTCAAAAATCTCAACAGCATTTCCAATATTGCCGCCAAGAGCCAAAAAAATCTTTCTCTTCATATTTTTACACGTTTTTTGATTTGAATTTTTTGTATTATAGATGTATATTAACAGCATTTTACGGAAAATCAAGCAAAATGGGGCGTAAAAGTGGAAAAGTTCAAAGTTTTTTTTATGGGAGCAGGTGAAATAGCCATCCCGATTTTTGAAAAATTACTGCAATCCGACAGACTTGAACTCGTCGGCTGTGCAACCCAAATCGAACGTCCCGCCGGCAGAAAGAAAATTCTAACTCCCACTCCCGTCGGTATGCGTGCCGCCGAACTCGGCATCCCCATCGAAAAAGTTGAACGTGTCAATGAGGAAAGTTATGTGCGCCATATCGAAAAACTTGCACCTGATTTTCTCGTTGTTGTCTCTTTTGCCCAAATCCTCCGTGAGCCGCTCCTTAATCTGCCGAAAATTTCATGCGTGAATATCCACTCTTCTCTCCTTCCCAAATACCGTGGTGCAAGCCCGGTGATTTCAGCATTGCTCGCACGTGAAAAAACTTCCGGCATAACCTTTATGAAAATGGAAAAAGGTCTTGACTCCGGTCCGATTTACCGTGCATTGGCTACCCTCGTCGAAGAATCTGATACTGCAGAAACTCTCGAAAAACGCCTCGGAAAACTCGCCGGTGCCGCTATCGAAAACGTTCTCTGCGAAATTGCAGAGGGAAAATTACCTCCCATGGAACAGGATTCATCCCAGGTTACTTTCTGCTCTAAATTCAAAAAAAGTGACGGCTTCATCGACCTTGAACGGGACATCGGCGCATATATCAATGCCAAAATTCACGCTTTCAATCCATGGCCAATGGCATCCATCGAACTCCCCATGCTGGACGGTTCCCGCAAAAGTTTCTTTCTCTGCGACAGCAGACTCGAAGATGAAATTTCTCCTCTGCGCTCATGTGTAATTCAAGCTGATAAAGCGGCTCTGCGTATCGCCGGTGCAGACGGCAGAGTGGTGCGTATTCTGTCTATCCTCGTCCCCGGCAAAAAAATGATGTCTCATAAAGATTTTCTCAATGGATACCATTTGCAGGTCAATACATTATAATTATATACATTTTCAAAGAAAGGTTGCAATATGAAAGCTGTCATTTCTGTCACCGGCAAAGATTCAGTCGGTATTATCGCTAAAGTCAGTGCCGGCTGTGCCGAATACGGAGTCAATATTCTTGATATTTCTCAAACCGTTCTCAAAGGTTATTTCTCCATGCTCATGGTAACTGATATTGATTCTATAAATGTACCTTTTACTGAATTTGTCGATGCTATGAGCAAACTCGGCGAAGCAAACGGTCTCTTTATCCGTACCATGCACGAAGATATTTTCAACTCTATGCACAAAATCTGATTGGAGTAATGCCATGTTAGCCGCTGAAAATATTCTGGAAACTATCAATATGATTCAAGAGGAATGTCTTGACATCAGAACCATTACCATGGGAATTTCCCTCTACGACTGTCAAAGTGATGACAGTAAACGTCTCGCAGACAGAATTTATGACAAAATAATGCGCTCCGCAAAAGATCTGGTCAAAACAGGTAACGAATTGGAGAAAACTTACGGTATACCCATCATCAATAAACGTGTCTCCGTAACCCCGATCGCACTTCTCTCAGGAAATCTGAATAACGACGGCGTTATCAATATTGCCAAAACTCTTGACAAAGCCGCCCATGAACTCGGTATCAACTTTATCGGCGGTTACAGCGCTCTCGTTCAGAAAGGTTACTCCAACGGCTCACGAATCCTCATTGATTCAATTCCCGAAGCCCTCGCAACAACTGAACGTGTATGCTCATCCGTCAATGTCGCCTCAACCAAAGCCGGTATAAACATGGATGCCGTCGCTCAAATGGGACATGTGATCAAAAAAGCGGCAGAACTTACCGCTGACAGAGGTTCTATCGGTTGTGCCAAACTGGTTGTTTTCGCCAATGCTCCGGAAGATAATCCCTTCATGGCCGGCGCATTTCACGGTATCGGAGAACCGGAAACCGTCATCAATGTCGGAGTTTCAGGTCCGGGTGTTGTTGCCTCTGCTATCAAACGTGCAGGAGACTGCAACTTCTCCGAACTTGCTGAACTTATCAAAAAAACCGCATTCAAAATCACCCGCGTCGGTCAGCTGGTTGCC
>JAFVPG010000181.1 GCA_017505415.1 Lentisphaeria bacterium
AGATTTACAGAATTTCTATATAGGTGTCGGAATGCCCATGTATCAGGGATACGGTCTTTCCGAAGCTACTCCTGTGATATCATCCAACGGCCCCGAAAAATATCGCTTCGGTTCGAGCGTAACGCCATAGACGAACATGGGAGTGCTGTCTTTTGAAGGAGCAGACATGATGACTTTTTTAGCGCCGGCTTCGATGTGTTTACGAGCTTTGGCATCTTCGAGGAAGAGACCGGTTGATTCGACGACGATGTCGGCACCGACTTCGTTCCATTTGAGGTTGGCGGGATCCATTTCAGCAGTCAAACGGATTTTTTTACCATCAACGACGAGGGTGTTGCCTTCGACTTTGATGTCGTGTTTGAAAATGCCATGGACAGAGTCATACTTGAGCATGTAAGCGAGATAGTCGGGGTCGAGCAAGTCGTTGATTCCGACGACTTCGATGTCATTGCTGAAGTTTTCGACGGCAGCGCGGAAGACCATACGGCCAATACGTCCGAAACCATTGATACCAACTTTGATCATTTTAATGATTCCTTTTGTTATGTTGTTTTAGGGGTTGGAAAATACTTCGTTAGAACGTCCATTAATATAGCATATATTTATAAAAAGTCAAAACTTGCACTGAAAAAATATCAAACATTTTTATGTTTTTTTAATTTCTGCATTCTTTTGCTGTAATATAACTGCAAAAAGTTTGTATTTTCATTTTTTTGTGTTATCTTTTATAAGACTCGGATATTGCTGAAAAAAGAGACGGATGCGCCGCCTTTTTTTCAGCCTTATCCGGCATTTAACACAAAGGATATATTATGCCGGACGATATAGAAAAATTAAAAACGATTCTCAATTATCATTTTGAAGACCGTTCATTATTGAAAACCGCATTGACTCACCGTTCTTTTGCCGTGGAAACCGGACTTGATTATGATAATCAGAGATTGGAATTTCTGGGCGATGCAGTGCTTGAAATCATTCTTACGGAGTACCTTTATCTTATTTATCCCAAAGAAGAGGAGGGAAATCTGACCAAGATGCGTTCCGCAATGGTCAGGGAAGAGGCATTGGCTGCATTTGCCAGAAAAATAAATCTCGGTGATTTTATTTTTATGGGCAGGGGTGAAATGGAGAGCCATGGAAATGAACGCAATTCAACTCTGGCTGATTTGTTTGAAGCACTGTTGGGAGCGTGGTATCTTGACGGGGGGATGGCTCCGGTTAAAAGGTTTGTACTTGACATGATTTATGAATTTTTTCCTGATCCTGCATATTTGCTGAAAACTCTCAATCCGAAAGGACTTTTGCAGGAGCATGCGCAGAAACATTGGGGGGGAACTCCGGTTTATACCGTTTTGAAAAAGTATGGTCCTGAACATTGTTTGACATACGAAGTGGAAGTTTCCATTGGCAAACACAGTTGTGTCGGTGTGGCTCAAAGTCGAAAAAATGCTGAAAGTGCCGCCGCTGAATTATTGTTGAAAGAGTTGAATTTATTATGAAAAATGAATATGAACTTAATTTGTCGGTAAATGCGATTTTCGGTTGCGGTAAAAGAAATTTACTGCATGAAAAACTTGCTCAATTTGAGAGAAAAATGCTCATTTGCGGAAATCATTTCCATAAAAGTACTGTTTTTGCTGAACTTTTCGGAAACCGTCAGGATTATACAGTACATATCTGTCAGAGTCAGGAACCGACTCTCGGCATGGTGCAGAATGCTCTTGATACAGCACGAAATTGCAAAGCAAATGCCATTGTTGCAATCGGAGGCGGCAGTGTTATGGATTTGGGAAAAAGTGTTGCTGCTTTGGTTAATCAGGACGGTGATATACGTGATTATTTTTATTGCCGCAGAGAATTTGAGCAGGAAAGGACTTTTTTCTGTGCATTGCCGACCAGTGCCGGTACCGGTGCTGAAGTGACTCCGAATGCTGTTCTGACAGATGAACAAAACAATATAAAGCAATCTCTGCGCGGCAGTGCATGTGGAGTTGATCTTGCCATTGTCGATCCGGAGCTTACTTATGATTGTCCTTTGCATATCATTCAGCAAAGCGGCATGGATTCATTGACGCAGGCTTTGGAAGGCGCGATTTCCAATAAAGCCAACAGTGTGACTTTTGCATGGTCAATGCAGGCTTTCAGACTGGTTTTTGATAATTTGAAAACGGCATGCCTCGGAGATAAAGCTGCAAAAAATTATGTTGCTGAAGGAACAATGCTCGGAGCTATGGCTTTTGTGCATAGTGGATTGGGGGCTGTTCATGGCTTGGCGCATCCGATAGGAAGTTTGTATCATCTGCCGCATGGATTTGTTTGCGGGGTGCTTTTGCCGCATGTTTTGAAAATAAACCGTGCTTTTCTGAATGATGTTGTATGTAATTATTACGGAAACAGTGGAAGTGCGGAACGTTTGATTGCAGATATTGAGAAACTTGCTGAAGCTATGCACATTCCGAAGAATTTGAATGGTTATTTGAAGCGTGAAGATTTTGATTTTATACTTGCAAATTGCCGTTCCGGAAGTATGAAGTGCAATCCTGTTGCATTGTCTGATGATGATATTGTCAAACTTCTGGAGGAGCTGCTGTGAAAAAAATACTTGTATGCGGAGCTAACCCCGCATGGCAGAAAGTGCTGGTTTTCCCGGAACTTAAAAACGGCAAAGTCAACCGGGCGCAAAAGGTATTGAGTTTTGCTTCAGGGAAGGGGATAAATTTTGTCAGAGCTGTAAAAAATTATAAAAAAGCAGGTGCAGAACTTGTACAGTTTACTGCAGGAGTAAACGGTGACCGCTTGAAAAATGGACTTGATACAGAAAATATAATTCATCATGATATTCAGTTGGCAGACGGAGAGACCCGTATTTGCTCGACTTGCATTGACTGCAAAAATAAGTTGATGACTGAACTTATTGAACCATCTCCGGAATTGACTGCAGCTGATATTGAAAAATTCAAAAATAAGGTATTTGCTGAAACAGGTAATTTTGATGCTTTTGCCATTTGCGGAACAATGCCTGCCAATGCTCCGAATGATATTTATTTGGATTTGACTTTGAAGGCATTGGCTGAAAATAAATATGTTCTGGCGGATATGATATTCAATTTAGCTCCTGTCCTTGAAGCTTCAGATGGAAAGGTATTGCTGAAAATAAATGCTGATGAATTGGCTGAATTTACCAAAATAGATTCTGTCACTGACGCATTGCGTATGATTGATAAAAAGTATGATACTGCATGTGCGGCGATCACTGACGGCCCCGGTAAAGCGTATCTGCTTTTCAAACATAGAATTTTTGAGTATGAATTAGTGGAACTTGATAATGTGGTCAATGCTATCGGCTGCGGGGATACAGCAAGTGCTGTTCTGCTTTCTGAATTTATGGAAAAAGCGGATGCGCTTGAAGCTTTCCGTATGGCGCTCGGTTGTGCTTCGGCAAATTGCCTGTCATTGAAATGTGCAGAATATGACATTGATTTTGCCCGGAAATATGCAGAAAAAATAACTGTCAGAGAGTTATGAGCGAAGAATATATATTTTCTTTTTCCCGTGAAGCAATGCTTAAACGTTGTCTGAGAGAATATTATCTGCATGCATTTTATGCTTATGGTGAATATGATGTTGAAAGTGCGGACAGGAAACGCAATCATGTTCATCTTCTGAAACAGCTGAAATCTGAAAGTTTGTTTGTTGAATCTATTCTGTCTGATAGTATCCGGAAAATATTTGTTGACGGCATGACAATAAATGAGTTCAGGCGTTCTGTCATGAATAAATTTTTCTTTGCCAAAGATGATATGCTGCTTGGCGGATATGAGTACTCCCACGATTGGAATCGTGGGAGTGCAGCAACACCTTGTCCTTCATGGCTGGGAAATCCTTCAATACACGGTGCACCACTTCCATGGACTTGTCCGGGGAGCAGTCATCCACAAGTATCACTTCAC
>JAFVPG010000182.1 GCA_017505415.1 Lentisphaeria bacterium
CCATTGAGGACCCCGTTGAGTTTGTGCATCAGAACAAAAGCTGTACAATCGTTCACCGTGAAATCGGTATTCACAGTCCGTCGTTCCCGCAGGCTTTGCGCGGTGCAATGCGCTCCGACCCCGATATTGTACTGATCGGCGAAATGCGTGAACTTGATACAATACGTCTCGGGCTTACCTGTGCATCAATGGGAATGCTCGTTTTCGGGACATTGCATACCAATAATGCACCGAAAACCATTGACCGTATCATTGACGCTTTTCCTGCCAATGAACAGGCGCAGATACGAACTATGCTTGCGGCATGTCTTCAGGCGGTCGTTTCTCAGCTTTTGTGCAAAAAGGTTGGCGGGGGCCGTATCGCCAGCCATGAAGTTCTGCTCTGGACGGATGGTTTGCCTAATACTATCCGTGAAGGTCAGATCAATAATATCAGAACTATTATTGAATCAAATAAGGGTAATGGTATGCAGTCTATGGACGGTACGCTGCAGGAATTCCTTGAAAAAGGTCTTATTTCTGCAGATGAAGCATATATGAAAGCAACAGATAAAAAACTTTTTGAACATCTGGTTAAGGAAGGACAGATGAAATAACGGAATTTTGGGGTATGACAGAGTATTTTTTCAGTCTTGTTGCCGGGATATTTTCCGGCTTTATCGGTATTGGTTATCGCATTGGATCCAAAGGAAAGGTTTTTCCTATTCAGACTGCATTGATTCTGGATGCAGCAGGTTTTATATTTTTCAGTACTCTTGGCCAATGGCAGTATGATTTGCCGCTGCTCGTATGGGTTTTAGGCGCAACTGCCGGAGTTACACAGTACGGAACGATCAGAATTTTGCGTGAAACTCTGCGCAGAGGGCCTCTGTCTCCGGCATGGTGTGCTATCGGATTGAGTTTTATGCCGGCGTTGGTTTACTGTTGGTTTTTCCGCGGGGAAACTCCGACTTTGTGGCAGATTCTTTCTGTGACAGCTACTGTCGGAGCAATAGTTGTTGCCTCCATCGGAAACAGTAAAAATGCAGGAAACAGTCATAAACTTGAATCTAAAAAAGAGGGTGTTATTTACGGTCTCCTTCTTGGGGTGATGATGGTTTTGTGTGGAATAATTTATATTATTCTCAAGTCCGCCACTTTTATTAAGTATGGAGACAGTACATTATTTAATGAGTTCAGTAATCAAATTATGGCGTTGATATATCTTTTCCTTGCACTGCCGTCGTTGCTTGATTTAAGTATTTCCAGAACATGGCAAATCAATAAATATTTTATTGCCGGTGGTGTATTTGTCGCTGTCGGCGGGATTGGTTCATACGGTATTCAGTTGCTGATAATGACTGCTCCTGCGGTAATTGTTTTTGCATTATCAGGGGTGACATCGGTACTTTTTGCTTCTCTGGTATCTGTTTTTGTTTTTCATGAAAAGCGTTCTTATTACTGGTATGCAACTGTCATTCTGGCAGTGCTGGCAATATTGTTGAACCGTTGAGGTATGGATGACACGGGACGGGATTCTGGCTCTCAGTGAAGAAGAGTTGGGAAATATTGTTGAATTTGATTTTTTCAAACGCAGTGGAAACGGCGGACAGAAAAGAAATAAAACCTCGTCTGCCGTCCGTGTGATATTGAAAGATTTTAATATTTCTGCTGAAGATTGCACTGAACGCAGTCAGAAACTTAACCGCAGCAAGGCTTTGCAGAAATTGCGGCACAAACTTGCAATGAGTGTCCGTCAGGAGCCGGTAGAGAAAGCTATTACAGTTTACGCTCCATCTAATGACAAATATCCGTTGTTTCTTGCTCAATTACTTGATATTCTCGAAAGTGTTGATTTTTCTTTCAAAGAGTGCGGAATCAAGCTGAATCTCAGCTCATCTCAAGTCGAAAAACTTCTCCGGAAAGATACAGTTCTCTGGCAATACGTTCAGAATCGTATGCGTATGAATGCAGAAGGGCGGCAGCAGCCGCCCTTGCAATAAACTGTCAATCTGTATTTATAACAGAATTTTTTCTTCAAATCATTTTATTTGAAATAGATTGATAAATCACACGGAGAAACGGACGTGAATAACGTCACCGTCCTGCATGATGTATTCTTTTCCCTCAATGCGGAGTTTTCCGGCTTCTTTGGCTTTGTTCCAGCCGCCGTTTGCAACCATATCATCGTATGAAACAGTTTCCATGCGGATAAAACCACGGCAGAGATCTGTGTGGATTTTGCCTGCGGCTTGAGGTGCGGGAGTACCTTTCTCCACAGTCCATGCTTTTGATTCCATGGGGCCTGCGGTAAAGAATGTGATATAGTTGAGCAATCTGTAACCGGTACGGATGACTTTTGTGAGACCGGTTTCTTTGATGCCGTGTTCTTCCATGAACATGGCACATTCTTCCTCATCGAGCTGACTTAATTCTTCTTCGAGTTTGGCGCATACGGGAACTACTTCGAGGCCGTGAGTTGCGGCATATTCGCAAAGTTTCTGCGCATCCGGGTTGGTTGAAAAGTTTTTGAAAGTCTCTTCATCGCAGTTGGCGCAGATGAATGAAGGCATGGTGGAAATCAGACCGTATGACTTGACTTTTTCCATGACTTTGGGATCTTCACGGTCAAATTTTGGCAGACGTCCGTTGGAGAGGTCATCAATGAAACCTTTGATGAGGTCAGTTTCAAATTTAACTTCGGGATCGACACAGCGGGCGGATTTTTTGCTTTTTTCGAGACGTTTTTCAAGCATATCCAAGTCGGCGAGCATAAGTTCGGTCATGATGACTTCCAAATCGTTGACAGGATTTATAGTTCCTTCAACATGAACGACATCGGGATCTTTGAATACACGTACGACATGTGCAATCGCATCGACATTGCGAATGTGTCCGAGGAACTGATTGCCGAGTCCCTGTCCTTCGCTTGCACCTTTTACAAGTCCCGCAATATCAATGAATTTCAGAGATGAGGGGACGATTCTGCCGGATTTTTCCAGTTCGGCAAGAACTTTCAAACGTTCGTCAGGTACGGCGACGATGCCGGTATTGGGTTCAATGGTACAGAAGGGGAAATTTGCCGCTTCCGCACCGCCTTTGCAGAGGGCATTGAACAAAGTTGATTTGCCCACATTCGGCAAACCAACAAAGCCGCAAGAAAAACTCATAGTTAAAACTTCCTTGTAATCAATATGTTAGCAAAATAAAACCGTGCGTAACACTCAAGCGTTCGCACGGTTTGAAAAATCAGCAGCAATATCAGTATCTGTCTGAAACCATGTCTTCTGTGTCGTAGAAGAAATTGCCCCAGTTGTGTTCTACATCAAAGACCCACGGATTGTCGCGGAACGCCATCGGACCGTATCCCCATCCGGTGTCATATTTGTTGTCAGCACAGCCGGGAAGGGGAATCAAAAAAGTCACAACATCCGCAGCACCAACGACTATGCGTGATACTGTGAAGAAAACTCCATAAAAAACACCGGCAGTTAAACCTGCAATATTTCCTTCTTCGTGAGCCATGTCATAAGGCTGAATCAGCAGTTCAAAGGGGCTGAATACAATGTTGGCAACACCTCTGCCGAGTTTCATTAACGGGTCTCCGGCCTGGACAGCGGGGGCACTGAAAAGAATACTGCAAAGCAGCAAACCAATAAAAATGTGTTTAAATCGCATATTTTTTTATCCTTTTTGTTTAGTAAAAACACTGAAAAAAATTTTATACAATACAAATATAATCACATTCTGCTAAAAAAGCAAGATTTTTTTGAAAATATTTTTGATTTTTGTTACTTTTCGGGGTACAGTATGTAAAGTGCAATTATTTATTATGATTTTGAAAGGTATTTTTTTATGCAAAATGATACAACAAGATTCAAGGATTTGACATTGCTCAAACATTCAGAGCATAATTATCCGAAAACACCTGATGAAGCACATCTGGAGAGTTTTCAGAATAAATTCCCCGATCGTGATTACATCATTACTTTTGACTGTCCTGAATACACCAGTTTGTGTCCGGTGACAAGTCAGCCTGATTTCGGACACATCATTATACGTTACATCCCTGATAAAAAATGCATTGAGAGCAAATCTCTCAAGTTGTTTCTGTATTCGTTCCGCAATACGAATACATTTCATGAGGAATCTGTAAATCATATCCTTGATGCCATTGTTAAGGAATGTTCACCCCGTAAAGCCGAAGTCGTCGGACTTTTCCGCCCCAGAGGAGGTATCGCTATCAACGTTAAAGCAACTTTCGGAGGAAAGATAGATGAATAATAATATTTTGTGGCTTGAAAACGGTTCGGTAAGTTCGCCGTCCGGCTTCAAGGCCTCCGGTGTGACAGCCGGTTTCAAGAAGAGTGGAGCTGCGGACTGTGCCATGATCTTTTCTGAACTTCCCTGTTCAGCAGCAGGTGCATTTACCTCATGTGTTTTTGCTGCAGCACCGGTCAGAGTCTGTCAGGAAAAACTTGCAAAACATACCCCGATACACGCATGTTTTATCAACAGCGGCAATGCTAATGCATGTACCGGCGAAAACGGTATGGAGAATGCACGGAAAACCTGCCGTATGGTCGCAGAAGCATTGAGTATCAATGAGGATTCTGTGCTTGTTTCAAGTACCGGACGTATCGGGGTGCAAATGCCTATGGATACGGTTGCAAAAGGCGTAACTCTTTCTGCTTCAGCTCTTAGTGCCGATGGCGGTGTAGATGCTTCAAAAGCAATCATGACTACCGATACAGTCAACAAAAGCGTCGCTCTTGAGTTGACTCTCCCCGAAGGAAAAGTCCGTATCGGTGCTATGACCAAAGGTGCAGGTATGATCGATCCTGCCATGAAAGTTCTGCATGCTACAATGCTTTGTTATATTACAACTGATGCAGATGTGCAAAGCGTTGATTTGCAAAAGATTCTGGATAAAAATATCGAATGCAGCTTTAACCGTATCACCGTCGACGGCGATATGAGTACCAATGATACAACAATTCTGATGGCAAATGGAGCAAGCAAAGTTAAACTTGCTTATGGTACTGAATCTTTTGAAATTTTCTCAAATGCAGTATTAGAGATCATGCAATCTCTTGCACGTCAAATGGTTATGGATGGCGAAGGCGTTACCAAGTTTGTTGAAGTAAAAATCGTTAATGCAAAAAATTACGATGATGCCAAAAAACTTGCTGAAGCAGTCGCAAATTCTCTGCTTTGCAAAACTGCGTGGTTCGGCTGTGATCCAAACTGGGGACGTGTGGTCGCCGCTCTCGGTTACTCCGGGGTTGACTTCAATCCTGATTTGGTAAACATTTATTACGACGGTATTCCCGTTGTCCGTGACGGTGGTGACGCCGGAACTCCTGAAGAAGATCTCGCAGATGTTATGAAAAAACGTGAATTTACAGTTCTCTGTGATATGAATTGCGGAGATGTTGATTATTGGGTCTGGACAGGTGATGTCA
Source organism: Lentisphaeria bacterium (assembly GCA_017505415.1). GTDB lineage: Bacteria > Verrucomicrobiota > Lentisphaeria > Victivallales > Victivallaceae > RGIG5270. The sequence goes on from JAFVPG010000182.1 coordinate 5,445, forward strand.
CTTATGAATATGTGAAAATCAATGCAGATTATCATACATAATTTATTTAATAACAACAAATTACAAAAAATTAACATACAGGAAGATTATTATGAAAAGAAATGAAATCAAAGTTCTGGTCATTACCGGATTCGGTCTCAATTGTGAAAAAGAAACTGCTGCCGCATGCCGTCTGGTTGGCGCACAGGCAGAATTGGTTCACCTTACAGACTTGCTCAACGGCACAAAAACTCTCGATGAATATCAGATGTTGACCTTCATCGGCGGTTTCAGTTTCGGTGACCATCTCGGTTCCGGTACAGTTTTTGCCAACCGTGTTAAATTCAATCTCAAGGAACAGTTGGAAAAATTCATTGCTGACGGAAAACTTATCATCGGTATTTGCAATGGTTTCCAGACATTGACACGTCTTGGCCTTGTTCCCGCTCTCAATGGTAACTATTTTGAACAGGAATGTGCATTGGCTCACAATGACAGCGGTCTTTTCCGTGATGACTGGTGCGTGCTTAAAGCAGAATCAGAATCACCCTGCGTATTCACCAAAGGCATTGACAAAGTCCGTCTCCCTCTCCGTCACGGCGAAGGCAAATTTGTTGCAACTCCGGAAATCCTTGCTGAAATTGAAGAAAAAAATCTCGTTGCCGTCCGTTATGTTGATGCTGATGGCAAGCCTGCAACCGAATTTCCTGCCAATCCCAATGGTTCACTCAATTCCATCGCCGGTATTTGTGATGAAACAGGCCGTATTTTCGGTTTGATGCCGCATCCGGAAGCATTTCTGTCACCCTTCAACTCTCCGACATGGACAGCAGACAAAATTAACGGTCCGCTGCCGGAAGAGGGCGAAGGTGTCGTATTTTTCAGAAATGCGATTGATTACATTGAAGCAAATCTCTAAAAATATTTTAAGAAAGTGTGTTTGAAATGCTGCTTTTTCTCATCGGTTTGGTAATTCTTGTTGTCGGGTATTTCACCTATGGCAAGTTTGTTGAAAAAATTCTCGCTCCGACCGACAATCCGACTCCCGCGGTCCGTATGAAAGACGGTGTGGATTTTGTCGAACTGCCGCATTGGAAAAATATGTTGATTCAGCTGTTGAATATCGCCGGTATCGGTCCGGTCATCGGCGTTATTCTCGGTATCAAATTCGGTTCTGTCGTTTTTCTGATATTGCCGATTGGAAACATTATCGGTGGTGCGGTTCATGACTTCCTCGCCGGAATTATTTCGATTCGCAACAACGGCTGTAATCTGCCGAAAATAGTTGAAGATAATCTCGGTAAGCATTATGCAAGATTTTTTAATGCTTTTATGAGTTTGCTGCTGCTGCTGGTCGTGGCTGTTTTCATTAACGTTCCGGCTGCGCTTTTCAAACCGCTTTTCAAAAATGTTGATGTTGAACCGAATACAATTTTCTGGATTGCAGTAACGATTATTTTTATTTATTATATTGTTGCAACTTTGTTTCCGGTTGATAAAATCATCGGTTCGATTTATCCGGTTTTCAGCATTATTCTTTTGTTAAGTACGGTTGCAATTTTTATTGCATTGATGGTCAAAGGTATTCAAAGTCCTGAAATTATGACCGAAAGCATAGCTTTTAAATTGCAAATGTTCACAGCGGAAAAAAATCAGCCGATACTTCCGGTACTGTTTGTAACAATTGCCTGCGGAATTATTTCCGGATTTCATGCCACACAGTCTCCGATTATTGCACGTACAATGAAAAGTGAACGTGAAGCACGTTCATCTTTCTATGGAATGATGGTGCTTGAAGGTATTATCGGAATGATCTGGGCAGGTGCAGGTATGGCGATTTATAATCTTTACCCGCTGTATATGACTAAAGCTCCGGCATTGGTTTTGAATGATATTACGACGTATTTCCTCGGTTCGATTGCGGGAGGAATTACTGTTATCGGCGTTATTATTCTTGCGATTACTTCAGGTGATACTGCGATGAGAAGTTTGCGTCTGAGTGTCGCAGAAACTTTCAAAATCAGTCAGAAAAATCTCCGTAACCGCATTCTGCTCTGTCTGCCTTTGATTGCAGTTGTTCTCGGACTGCTTTACTGGTCAAATCAGGATGCAAAAAGTTTCAATATTCTCTGGAACTATTTCTCATGGGCAAATCAGATACTTGCTGTAACAACATTGCTTGCCGGAACTGTCTGGCTTATCAGAAATAAGAAAAACTTCCTGATTGCAGCCATACCTGGTGTTTTTATGACATTTATTGTTTTCTGCTATATCCTCTGGACAGACAAGAGCAAAAATGGTCCTATCGGCTTTGGTTTGGATATTGAAATTGCATATCTTGTCAGTGCTGCAATAGCTCTGATCATAGTTTTCGGATTGATTTACAAAGAAGTTAAAAAACTTTATTCAGCAGAAAATAAGTAAAGTATTCAGCTTTTTCTGAATATTGCAAAATTGTTTTATCGGAGTGGAGATATGTATTTTCTCTACTCCGTTTTTTTCTGGCGTTGTAAAGCACAATATAATTTCGCGTCAGCGTTATAAAAAGGGGTGAATGCCTTCCTGCGCTATTGTTACTCCGAAGCGTAGTTTTCAATAAAAGCCCTGCCAAACACGACAGAGCTTGCATTATATATTACCAGTACTTTTTTCTTTTTGAAATGTTCTGTTCCCATTGCTGGTTGAGAGTTGCAGAGATTTTTTCAGGGGGATATCCTCCTGCGCTATTGTTACTTCGAAGCGTAGTTTTCAATAAAAGCC
>JAFVPG010000183.1 GCA_017505415.1 Lentisphaeria bacterium
CTGAAATAAATCCCGTACAGCAGGAAATTTCTTTCAACGGCAAATCGGTGTTGATCAACATTTCCGCAGCCCTGCACAAACGGATATTACGTAAATAGACCATCGGAGTAACTCCGAAAGCATTGTTGAAGTGTCGTTGTAAAGTGGTATTTGACATTGCAACCAGTTTGGTCAGATCCTGCAAATAGATTTGACGGTGAAAATTCTGTTCCATATAAACTATCAATTTTGAAATATTCAACGGCGGATCTTTTACTTCATCTTCATTTACTATGCAGGCATTACAGATTTTGGTCAGCAGCACCATGAAAAGACCGAGTTTAACACAATGATTATAAGGCTTTGCTTCAGCATTTGTCAGATAGCGGGCAAAAACTTCTATTTCATCAAATTTCTCTTTTTCCAGATGAAATATCGGATAATCAGAATCTTTATATGAAGAGAGCGACTTCATAAAAAAAGATTTGTATATCGGATGTGAATAAAGTTCCATAAGTACTGGCGGCAGCAGGGAACTTTCAAACAGCAGATTAATGATACTGAGATTTTCATTTCTCGTATAACGGTGTTCGCCGCCACGGGGTACCACGATAATATCTCCTCTGGAAATCGGGATGCCTTCACGCATTCCTGAGTGATGAAATCCTTTGCCGCCGATAACGATTATACATTCCGTAAAATCATGCTTGTGGGTACAGACATTATCCTGATCTGCCATCAGTTTGGCAAGCAGAGGAAAATCTTTATCATTTCGAAATACAAAATCTCTTGTCTTGTGTTTTTCGAGATTGACCATTTGATATGTCTCCTGATGCTGATGACAATAATATAGCTTTGTTTTTTCAGATTGCAAATGAAATAGACCGTATATTGGAAAAATAAGTTAATCAATGCTTTTTAAAGTCATTGCAAAATTATTTTCAGATATTAAATTAGGTTGGTGTAATGGCAGCGATTTATGTCGTTGGTAATATACAGTTCCTTTCAATAATCCAAGGAGGAGAAGTAATTATGTGTACATTAAAGAAAGTTTTATTATTGTTGATGCTTCTATCATCAATGTCGGCTGTCATGGCATGGGAAGCTGCTCCAGAAGCCCTGCTTTATCCTGAGTCTATTTCAAAGTCACAGGGGTTGTGGAACCGTGATGAAAAGGTCAAAGATCATGCATCGAGTTATTTCCGTTATCACATCAATGTGCCAGGGAAAATAAAAAAAGCTGTTTTCCGTGCAAATTTTGATGATTCAGGTGCAGCATGGGTAAACGGCAAATCAGTTGATCCCAATGTTATTGCAGCCAATATCGTTTCGGGAAAAAACCTGCTTGCATTCAAGGTCACCAATAAATATGGTTCTGCAAGATTGCTTTTTTACGGCGAGATCACTCTGGAATCAGGAGAAAAAATTTATCTGCACAGCACCAAAGATGTCAAAGCTGCTGCCCAAGTAACAGAAAACTGGTTCTCTTTGCAATTTGATGATTCCAAATGGCAGCCCGCACTTGAATTGGGTGATGTCCGTTCCAGACCCTGGTCACGTTACTACAATTATATCCCGCTGTATACTTCTCCTGAAGAAAAAGCGATGCTTGACAAGATCAAAGAAAAGGCAATTTTTGTTCCTGAGAGCAGCTTCAATATTCCGACTCCTGATGCAAAAATCATTTATCAGGGCCATTTGCCCAAAATTTCACTCAATGGCAAACTTCTGGATCCGATATTCAATACCAATGTCAGTCCAATGACAATCTACAGTGATTCCTATATGCTGCGTTATGCACGCGAAGGAGTCAATATTCACACGATCCTGATCCATGATGAATTTTTCTACAAAGGCAACGGCAAAATCGACTTCAGTTATGCGGATCTTGATTTGAATGTCAGACGTGTTCTGCATCTTGACCCGAATGCCAAATTCCGTATTTATATCCGTCTGGGCTCTTCAAATACATGGTACAAAGAAAATCCATCTGAATTGATCCAGTATGTTTCAGGACCGATCGATTCTGAAAAAAATGAAATAACTGAACGTGTCCCCCGTCCATCGCCTGCTTCAGAGAAGTTCTGTGAATTCGGAAAAAACAGTATCCGCAAACTTGCTGAGTATATCAACTCCATGCCCTGGGCAAACAGAGTTATCATGACTCAGGTCGGATTCGGCATTTACGGAGAATGGCACCTCTACGGTATGTATCAGGGGGCGGACAGCAGTCCGATGATGCTTGCTGAATTCCAAAAATCTATCCGCGAAAAATATCGGAATGTTGAAGATTTGCAAAAAGCATGGCAGGATTCTTCAGTCAACTTTGAAAACATAACTGCTCCGACCATGGCGGAGCGTGCTCCTGATGCATTGCAGCTTGATCCGAAAACTCAACAGAAAACAATAGATTACTTTGAGTGTCAGGCAAATGTTGTTGCAAATTTGCTGCTTGAATTAAGCAAGGAGTGCAAAAAATCTTTCCCGGGCAGACTTTGCGGAGCGTATTACGGCTATGTTTTAACTATTCATCCCCCTGAAGGATCAAATGTCATGCTTGACAAAGTGTTGTCCTCCCCATCCATTGACTATCTGTGTATTCCACCTAACTATTACCCTGAATGCCGTATTGCAGGCAGATCATACATGAGCCGTGGCATCACATCAACATTTCATCGCTACGGGAAGTTGGCAATTGTAGAAGATGATATGCGTTTCCATCATCTGAAAGACGTGATTTCCAGCGGAGAATGGCGAGTCGCTGCAAAAAATGCTCTTGAATCACAAATGATCATGCGACGCAATTACTGTAATATGCTGATGGATGGTGCAGGAATTCAGCTTACCGATGCAGGCGAAGCCGATCAGAGACCTAATAATTTTGATCATCCGTCTGTCATCAAGGGATTCCATGAAAGTCAGCAAGTTGCTCAAAAAATTCCTTTTATTCCAGCAGAAAGCGGAAACAAGTGTGCTGTTGTATTCGATTACCGTGAAAGACTTCGTTCAGTCGGTAAAAGTTTGACAGCAGGTAATATAAAAAATCAGGTATATTCATTGGCTCTTATGCGACTGTTCTGTTCGGGTGCTGCCTTTGATCTGGTAACACTGCAGGATTTTCTCGCATCAGATAAAGAATATACGACAGTAGTTTTTCTCAATCTTTTCTCGCTTTCCGATGCAGAAAGACGTGCAGTAAAAGCCAAAGTCCGCAACAAAGGAGTTTCAGCTGTTTACATGCTCGCTCCGGGATATGTTACCTCTAAAGGGTTCTCCA
>JAFVPG010000184.1 GCA_017505415.1 Lentisphaeria bacterium
CGGCAAAGCCGCTTTAAACGCCTCATATAAGCCGGAGCGAAGCGCAGGCGCTGTAATCAGCCGGCGGGCTTCAAACAACGAAAGAATTTGAAAGGAGAAAAGTTTTTCTTTGTTACTTTCTTTTTGCAAAAAGAAAGTAAGTATTGCAAGAAATGTCAAGGCAGTTTGCCTTACGCATCTGCGGACAAAAATATGAGAACAATAACCCCTTAACAGAAAGGACAAAGATATGAAAATCAACCTCAAACAACATGACAGAATCAATACTATCGGAAGTTTCACTCTCATCGAACTGCTGGTCGTAATCGCCATCATCGCAATTTTGGCAGGTATGCTCCTTCCAGCACTTGGACGTGCAAGAGAAAGAGCAAGAGCTGTTGCCTGTATAAGCAACATGAAACAACAAGGAACAACAGAGATGATGTACTCTCAAGACAATGATGATTATGTTTTACCGACCGGTAATGGAGGAGCAGGTAACTATATGCGTATGATTCTTCCATATTGCAACGGAGACGGAAAAATTTATACATGCGCCATGGCTGAAAAAGAAGGGATTGCAACCGGCAAAGGATCATGGCCGGAAATCGCATCAGGTAAAACTTTTTACAGATTTACATACATCAGAAACTCGTCTGCCGGTGGTATGAACCCTTGGAATGATTCTGAATTGCTTGGCAGAAAAATCGGTAAATGGCCTAATCCAAGCATGACTGTTGTAAATTTTGATGGAAACTGCACAAATGGCTACTTGAAATACAGCAGTGTAACTAATGATGGTAATAATATAAAATACCGCCACAGCGGAGCCGCCAATATATTAATGCTTGCAGGAAATGTTACTACCTTCAAACCTGTTGATTTCACAGGTTCTGCCGGAGTCGGAGATCCGGATGCAAAAGGTGATAAGTATGTATTCTTTGAATAACAATTAAATCTACATATTAAAATACGATATGAAAAAACGACTTCTTCTCGTACCCTCTACCCACTGGGACAGAGAGTGGTACAAACCGCAATCTGAATTCAGTGTTTATCTCACTGAACTTTTTGAACTTGTGTTGGAAAAACTTGAATCCGGCGAACTCGGCAATTACTTTACCGACGGTCAGGCGGTCATGGTTGAGGACATTCTCAACCTCAAACCTGAATGGCGTGAACGCATGGCTAAATTCGCTTCAAAAGGCAAACTTGAACTCGGACCTTTTTATGTTCTGACTGATATGTATATGCCGTCAGGTGAATCTTTTTTCCGCAACATTGCATACGGTATTGAAATCATAAATCAACTCGGCGGCAAGCCCGGCATCCCCTATGCGCCCGATGCTTTCGGTCACAATCAGGACTTGCCGGCAATTTTGAATTCCGCAGGTTTTGATGCATACTTTTTCTGCCGCGGTATCGGTGAACAGCTTGATCCGCCGCGTTCAGAATTTATTTGGAAAGACAAAAATGACCTTTACAAAGTTCTTGCACTCTCTGCCATCGTGGATATTTTTCACCCGGTTACGGGGCGCTGGATTTCAGGGGCTTACGGTCTCGGCATGAATCTGCCGCAAAAGCAGGAGGAATTTCAGGAACGTCTGGAGGTTATTTGGAGTTATCTGGAAAAATATTCAGATTTACCCATTCAGCTTGCCATGAACGGCAGCGACCATCTGCTCCCGGAAGAAAACCTTGCATCCCGTCTGGAAAAATTCAATCAGGCAAATGTCGGTTTTACTGCCGAAACCGCCCCGATTGCAGAGTATGTACGTGAAGCATGGAACAACCTTGACACAGATAAACTTCCATCTGTTTCAGGCGAACTTATTGCCGGTAAATTTTTCAAAATTCTTACCGGAACTTCTTCTTCACGTGTAAATTTGAAAATCCGCAACGCCATGAGCCAATATCTGCTTGAAAAACTTGCAGAACCGTCTCTTGCCGTCGCTGACGCCAAACTCCGTGAACGTTATCAAACGCATTTGGATAATGCATGGAAATGGCTTCTCCAAAATCAGGCACACGACAGCATTTGCGGCTGCAGTGTTGACGCTGTTCACCGTGAAATGGGGGTACGTTTTGATAAAATCGAATGCAGTATGACTGTCGTTGCCGAACGTCTTTTGCGTTTGACAAGCGGTGTTGAAGATTTGAGAGCATTTATGCCCGCTCCCGATGCCGAAGTCATCAAACTTGCCGCATTAAGTAATGCTTACGGCATGTCAAAAGGCAATTTGAAACGTTTGAATTTTGTCATTCCTGACAATATTGATCTTGCAGAATACGGCTTGTTTGATAACGACAACAATGAATACGACTTTATCGCTGCTGACGACAAAAAATGCAGTACGACCAACGGGCCATTCATTCCCGCAGGTCCACAGGGCAGACTTTGCAGCCGCATAAATGTTTATACAGATATGCCATTTGCTGACGGTTTCAGCAGAACAAGTCTCTTTTTGCGCCGCAAAGAAAAAGCAGTTTCTTCTGACGATTCAAAAAAACTTCCCGTCAGCTGCGAAAACGGCAAACTTGTTCTCAATACTCCCCTCTCTCGCATTGAAGATTTTCTGTCTCTCATTGATACTGCGGATATTGGCGACGAATACGATTTCCGTCCAGGTGAAAATCCCGAATTCCGTATCAATACAAAATGGCAGGAACTTGAACGTAAAACCGTCGGCAATATTTATCAGGCAAGTTTCAAAACTTCCGTTGTTCTTCCCGAAAAATACGACTCGGAAAACAATGTTGAATTACCCGTCGTTCTGCAAATTACAGGAACTTTTGCAGATGACTCTTTTGCCGCAGATATTTTTGTAAATAACAATGCCAAAGACCACCGTCTGCAGCTCCGTATCAAAACTCCGTTTGAATTTACTCAATACTGCCGTGAAAGTCAGTTCAATCACATCATAACCAATGTTGAACGTATGGTTGAACCCGACACATGGCGTGACAAAACTGAACCGCTCCGCCGCAACTTCGGACATGTTTCAGTCACTTCAAACGGCAAAGATTTTGCCTTTATGCCGCTCGGACTTCACGAACACACAACTGACGGCAAATCATTCGATTTGACATTGATTCGTGCAGTAGGCAATCTGGGGCAATCCGGTGCAGGTCCGCACATTGACACCCCCGAAGCTCAAATTCAGGGAGAAATCAAACTTTCTGTAGCATTCAGCTGGCAAGGATACGGTGCAAACTCCAATACCCTTTGGAAAAAGTCAAACCGCCTGCTCAATCCTGCTTGCGGTGTTGTCCTGCATCCCGATATTGAGAGCCGCACTTACTGCGAAAATTATGTCAATTTTGAATCAGATAAACTTCTTGTTTCCGCATTCACTTTTGACAAATCTCTCAACAAAAATATCATCCGCATTTTCAACCCCACAAATGAAAATGCATCCGGAAAACTCTCCGGCATGAACATTCCGGCAATTCTCAATAAACTTGAGTACAAATACGGAAGCGTTTCTGAAATATCCGGAAAAATTTCCGCAGATAACATCACCTTAAAAGCAGGTGAAATAGCAACTTTCAGCTGTTGAGTTATTTTTCAGGGGAGGAAACTTTTTCTTCTTGATTAAAAGAAGAAAAAGTTTCCTCCCCTCCCCCCTCTTTCAAAAAGAAGAAAAAAATATTTATTTATGAATTCTGCAAGCTATGCCGTATTTGTCAAATTATCAACATAAAAGACAAATCTCACCCGCAAAAAAAAGTTTTCATTCAAAACAAAACCTTGAAAAAGATATAAATTCCGTTATATTATGCGTAACGGAGTTTTTTTTATGCAGAAATTTGTTATTAAAAACGGAAAAGTCTGTGACGGTATTTCACAAAATATAAGAAATTCTGATATTCTTGTTGAAAACGGCAGAATTGCAGATATTTCAGAAAATATCAACGGCGATTATATGATTTTTGATGCGGCAGGCAAAATTGTCGCTCCGGGTTTCATTGACGCACACTCTCACAGTGAACTGCGCAAACTCAAATACCCTGAAAACCGCACAAAAATCATGCAGGGAGTAACAACTGAAGTTGACGGACACTGCGGTATTTCAAGCAACTGTTTTGCTTATGATGACGGAGTTTTCAAATGGAACTCTTTCGCAGAATACCTTGAACTGCTCAGCGAAACACGCCCGTCGACCAACAGTGTTTTTCTTGTCGGACACAACGATTTACGGCGCAGTGTCATGGACGGCAAACCTGCCATTGCCGCTGATGATGAAATCAAAGCAATGCAGAGGACTTTTCAGGAACTTCTTGAGCAGGGTGCGGCAGGATTTTCTTCGGGTCTGACTTACTTCCCCGGCAAATTTGCCGATACGAGAGAGATGAAAGCCATTGCTTCAGTTCTGCGCAATACAGAAAAAATTTATACCTCACACATCCGTGATGAAGGTGATGATATACTTAATGCCGCAGATGAGGCACTTGCCATAGCCGCCGCAGGAAACGGCAGATTTCAGTTCAGCCACATGAAAACCATGTTTCAGAGAAATTGGCACAAACTTGATGCTCTGCTTGAAAAAATTGAAACTGCACAGCGCAACGGTCTTGATGTTACTGCCGACCGTTATCCTTATGTTTATTCAGCGACAGGACTTCATCAGATACTGCCGCCGCCGTTTGACAAAAATGAAAAAATCTCAACATACCTACGGGAATCAGGATTCAACCGCAATGAGGTTGAAAACGCACTGAAAAACAGTCCCCGTGACCTCAATTCAACCATTCTTGTCAATTACGGCAAAACCATCGGAGAACTTGCCGCAGAGAGAAACGTTTCCGTTGAACATGCCGCCATGGAATGCCTCATGGAAAACAATTTGCAACGTGCCGCATATCTGGCAATGTCGCCTGAAAATCTGAAAAAAATCCTTGCACTTCCGTATGTTTGTGCAGGCTCTGACGGAATTTCATCACAACTTGACGATGCAAACGATTTTGTTCATCCACGTGCGGCGGGGACATTTCCTGCCTTCTTCCGCATGGTAAGTTCAACTTGCTCCGTCGCCGAAGCCGTCCGCCGCATGACCTCACTTCCGGCACAAATTTACAGAATCCACAGGCGCGGCGCACTGCAAAAAGGATATTTTGCCGACATTGTGATTTTTGATGCAGAAAAATTTGATTCTCATGCCGGATTTGACGGAAAAAATCAATTCCCGACCGGAATCGACAAAGTTTTCGTCAACGGCAAACTTGCTTATGACAGCCAAACTCCGGAAATAATCAACCGTCACGGCAAATTCATCCCGATAAACTGACATTATTCCCAGTGCAGAAATTTTTCAAAATTTTTTATGCAAACATTTGCATAAAACAATAATAAGTGATATATTATTATTGAAAATCAATATCAAAATTCACATATCTCATTATGAAACAACGAATTACATTAAAATTTATAGCAGAGAAAGCAGGAGTGAATCTGGCAACTGTTTCCAGAGCGATAAACCCCGCTACTGCCTCTTTGATCAGTGAAAAAGTCCGTACCGATATTCAGAAAATATGTGATGAATACGGCTATCGCCCGAGTTTGCGCGGACGTTCGATCGTTACCGGCAAAACTTTTAAAATCGGTATGATCCTCGGCGATATGCAGAAAGATTTTTCCGCCCATGACTGGGCAAGACTCATTTGCAATCTGAGTTCAGAATTGCAGAGACACAATTATGCATTGACCATGCTTCATGCTGATGGTTCTGACAGCATGGACAGACAGGTGAAAAACTTTCTGATGTCCGGCATTGCCGATGGATATGTTACCGGACCTTCAATGCTCGGCAATGAGGTTTTTGCCCTGTTGAAAAAACTTGATGTCCCATTATGGGCAGTATGTTCAGTTCACAATAAACTTGATTCTGTAAACTGCATCATACGTGACGACATTCCATCCATGACAGGAATATGGAAACTTATTCCTCCCGACTGCCGCTCACAAAGTGCATTTTTCGCCCATAACAATCCGGATAATTTTCCACGTTTCAGCGATATTGAAAGGGCGGCAAAAATTGTTTATCCTGAAAAAGATTATCATATCGAAAAAATCTTTTTCAACCGTCCGTCAACCTTCAGTGCGATGGAATACCGCGATGCATTCAAAGCGGCAAACGAAAATATTGAACAACTGAAAGAACATAAAATCATCTGGTGTGAATCCGATTTTGTTGCTCAAGCATTGTGTGATGTCCTGCAAATACACAATATCAATGTCGGCAAAGATATTCATGTTATCGGATACGGAGATTTTGAAACTTACACCAAAAGCAGTGACGAACCGGTTCTTTCGACTATTTCTGCTGACACGGAACAAATCGGGATCACGCTCGGACAGGCAATTATCGCTGAAATCAACGGCAATACCGTCAATCAGCCGATCGTCAACGCCAAATTCATCCAACGCAAAACATTCACTTTTTAACCAACTCAGAAGGAAAAATATTATGAAAAAAACACAATTCACACTCATCGAACTTCTCGTCGTAATCGCCATCATCGCCATTCTCGCAGGAATGCTGCTCCCTGCCCTCGGCAAAGCCCGTGAACGCGCCAGAGATATGGCTTGTATTTCCAATATAAAACAAGTCGGAGTCACCTATAACATATACACTTCTGACAATGACGGCTATTTTATTCCTCATCTCGTTTCAACAACCTGGGGTGACAAAGGCGCGCAATATTGGGGCGGTAATCTGTTCCGACTCGGTTATATTGATAATTACAAATATCTTTTCTGTACCAAATATTCAGGATATAACGGTATGAAAATTGAATTCCACGATGAAGCTAAACGTATTCTGACGGACGCAGAACCGGGACACATCCTTAAAACTTTCGGATTGCGCCGTTTTAATCCGGGAAGTGGCGGCAAAGACAAATCAGGTTTTAATGAAAAAACTCTTTCAAAAATGGGTATTTCAAGCTCTTATGTCATTATTGCCGACTCAACAAAAAGCAAGGACGAAGATATCCCGAATTATCAAATCGATGCCGATCAAACCAACAGCATTGTATTGCGCCATAACAAAAAAGCAAGTCTTCTTTTCGGCGACGGTCATGCGGCACAACTTACCAGAGCGCAAATCCTTGAACTTAATAATCACGTCCCGTCATCACCGGTCAATTACGGAATAAATACTGCATACATAAAAGAATTTTAAGGTTTAAAATGAAACTCAAGTTTATATTCATTTGCTGGTCAATACTTTTTTCTCTTTGCGGAGCTTTACCATCACCTGTCTTTGATTATGACTTCAAAAACGGCAAACAAAATCTTATTCTCAAAGGCAATGCAAAACTTGAAAATAATGCCCTTGTCCTTGACGGAAAATCTTATGCTCAAATTCCTGACAGCGGAAATATTCACCTTACCGAAAAAGGCTTGACCATCAGCGCTATGATACGACTCGCTCCGGCGGATGAAAAAAATCCTAAATTTTTGGATATGATTCTTTCAAAAGGAAATGAATATATTTTTGCCCGCAACAAAAAAAATATGTATTTGAATTTCCATAACGGCTCACGCTGGTGCGCAGTAACTATCGGCGGCAATGCCCCCGCAGCAGGAGAATGGGCATTCGTGACAGCGACTTACAAATATTTTCAGGATGTTGCTCAGGGCGAAAACGGCTATATCATGAGCATTTATGTCAACGGCGAACTTGAATTTCAGAACAAAGTTTTTTATAACCGCCCGAAACTTGTAAAAAATGATCTTTTGATCGGGTCAGGATTCGGAGGCGGCCCATGGCTCTTCAAAGGCGAAATAAACCGTATCATGCTCTATGACACAGTTCTTAATTCTGCTGAAATTGAAAATCTTTTTGAAAAAGTTTCAGCAGGAAAAATCCGGAAAAAAGGCATTTATGCAGTTAATAAAAAAACTGCTGAAAAATTTGCCGAAATGCAAAAAAATGCAAAAAGCACAGTTTCTTCATGGCTTTTGGATTGCTTTTACAATGCATTGGTTTGCGGCATGCCGGAAAAAAATCTGCCTGCTGATTTGAGCATATTCAACTTCAAAAAAATTACTGATTTGATAAATTTTTTCAATCAGCAAAACAAAAATTTCAAACTCATTGATAAAGACAATTATATTGCACTCGTATCTGTCGGCGCACATTCAAAATTTTCTCCGCTGCTCGGCGTTTTCAATAAACTCAATCAGAAAGAAATGCTTGCTTTACGCGGCGGTACCGGCTGGGCGATAGAATTTCCGACTTCCGTAATTGAAGATTCCGATCCTGATATTTCATGGCACAGTAAATTTGCCAACGACAGACTTATTATTGATTACAGCGGCAAAAATGCAAAAACTCAGCTTGTCCTGAACTTCAAAAGCAAAAAAATTGAAAGTTCCTTCTCTGCCGAAGCTCATAATATGATAAATGCAGTTTTTCCGAAGTTTAAAATCAAAAAACTCACAGACGGCAATGATACCATGCTTTATCCTTATATGTGCGGCATCGAAGTCAAAAATCCTACTGTAAATCAAATGCCTTTCGGACAGGAGGGCGTTTATCCGTCAGGCAGTGTAACCATGCAATTCGGAGCATATTATGATGACAAAACAGGTGTATACTTCTCCGCGGAAGACCCGAAAGGCGGCATAAAAAATTATACTGTCCGCAGTAAATCAAACAGTCTTGATATTCAATGGGCAGCTGAACTTGCAAAAGAAAAAAAATATATTTCTTCTCATACAGGCGTTATTGCTCCATATCAGGGACAATGGTATGAAGCCGGACAGATTTACCGCAATTTTCTCGAAACAAAAGCAGAATGGTGGATAAAAAAACTTCCCCGCCAGTCCACTCCTGATTGGTTCCGCAACAATACACTCTGGTTCCTCGGCATTCCTGCAAACGGCAATGACTACGGCAAATCAAGTGCAGAACTTATGATGCAGGAAGTTATTGCTCTGAAAAAATATTTTGGCCTTCCGGTCGGGTTGCATTACTATGGGTGGGACGACAGAAAAATTCAGCCCAACTGGCCGCATTTTTACCCGCGCGATTATTCCGTTGCTCTGGCACAAAAAGCCAGAAAAGAGGGTGTTTATGTCAAGCCTTACATAGATTCCCGTTTGTGGTCGCTGAAAGACGGAGCTGATTACAAAAAAGATTATATGTATTCAACTCACGGCAAAAAATTTGCGGTCATCACAGCAAACAGTACTGTCCCGATCGAACTATACGGTTCACAGTATGCAGTCATGTGTCCTGCATCTTCCGGCTGGCAGAAATGGCTGACTGATCTTACTTCAAGAGTAAAAGAATACGGATTTGATGCAGTTTACCACGATCAGGTAAGTACCGGACGTCCGATTTTGTGTTATGCCAAAAATCACAATCACGCTGCCGCTGACCTGTACTGCTGGGTCAAAGGTTACAACAAAATTTACAGTGACCTCAGGAAAAAATATCCTGATTTATGTCATGACTCAGAAGAAAATGCGGAAGTTTACCTCAAAGCTATGGACGGATTTGTTGTCTGGCGTTGGACATTTGCAAATCAAGTACCGCTTTTCCAGTCAATTTATTCAGGCAGAGTACAGTTTACCGGACGCTGTTTCAATCATCAGAAACCGGGTGACAAAAACTCATTTTTTGCAAAAGCTGCCATGCAATTTATCAACGGCGAACAACTCGGCTGGTTTATGCCCGCAGAACTTCGAGCTGCAGATAACAAACGGCTTTTCATAAAAAAACTTATGCATTTACGTTTGTCGCTTATTGATTATTTCAATGCGGGAAAAATGCTTGCACCTTTGAAATATCACGATGCCCATCCGGTTGTATCAAGCCGTTTCGGTGGAGTTACTCCGTCAACTGTAACTTATCCGGCAGTAATGTCTTCTGTATGGCAGCATGATAACAAGCGTATTATTATTATGGTAAATACTCTTGATAAAAAAGTAAAAGTTTCACCGGTTATTCCTGAATGTCAAACTTATTTTATTTGCGATTCAAAAATATCTTCAGGAAAAAATCCCAAAGTAAATCTTACTTTCAATCCTTATGAAATAAAACTCATTGTCACAGATAATCAGCAGGAAGCCTTGAAACTGCACAAAAAACTTGCCGACATCAACAATTTTACCGACAAAGGGGAATCTTTACTTCAGATTTCCAATATAAAAACACTGAAAAAATCCGTCGCCGAAACCGGCAAAGTTTATACGGCAAAAGATGTTTCAGGCATGATTGGATGCGCCCCCAGGCATTCTCATGGGCGGTACATTATCGGAGCGCTGGAAGCTCACGCTCTGATTGCCATTGGAGAAATAGATTTCGGAAAACGGGCTCAACAGAATCTCATTCTGCAAATCGCCGTTGACCCGCCGTATGCAGGCGGCAATATTGAAGTAATTGCCAAAACTCCGCAGGGAAAAGAAAAAGTTATCGGATTTCTTGATTTGGAAAAATCCACAGGGTACGCACACAATTATATTGATTTTAATATAAAACTCACCGAAAAACTTTCAGGATTACAACAAATTGCACTGCGTTTCAACGGACAATCTTGTTGCAATTTTCTGGCATTCAAAATACCATCTGAAAAATAAGGAACATAAAATGAAAAAAGGAAGATTTTTCCCTGAAGACCACAGAACTTTCTGCAACGGCAGACTTGCTCTCAACATCGACCGCTTCGGCGGTATTGAATCGGTTCACATTCTCAATTTGCAGGAATTTGAAAATAAAATTTATCCGGCAAGACGGGCATGGAAACTTTTCAGCCGTGACGGCAGAGTTCAAAACCGCCCATACATCTATCCCGCAATACGCTTTTTCCGTGAATTTACTGACGGAACAGTAAGAGCATTTTTCCCCGAGTTTCCAGATATTCATGCCTCTGCTGTTTTGAGCAATGAATATAACTTGATGATTGAAGATGAAGACTCTTTCAGCGCTGAACTTACCGATACCATGAATGAAAAAAACCGCAAATTCATTTGCGCAATCACCAAAGCATGCTTTTATGACCAGACTTTTGAACCGACCTCAAACTACAATCAGCTGGCTCATGAAGACATCTGGCTTCCGCCGGAATTCCACGGTCCGGACTTTGATGCAGATAAACCGATGAAAGACGGTCGGATTGAACTTGAACGCATTGCTCCCGTTTTCGATGAAGCAAATAATGCTCTCATTTTCACAATTCATGCAGTCGCTCCATTCTTTGAAAAAGATGTGAAATTCGCCTTTGTCTGTTCCGAAAAAGTAACTTTCAGCGAAGACATAAATCAGTGGGTTCTCAAAAGTGATTTTGTCAATAACAATAAAGCTGTTTTCGCTTTCGGTATCGCCGGAGATAATGCAACTGCAGTAAAAAAAGCAAAAGATGCAATCAAAAATCATACCGCCGCACTTGCAGCACACATCGCTCCTGACCGTTTCCCGGCAACTCCTGAAGTTTCCATTTCAAGCATGCCCGATGCTGCAGCTTTTGTCAAAGTTGCGCCGTATTTCCAGAGTGCATTATGCATGGCAGAAACCGACAATGAACTTGCAATCCGCGCGGCTTTCAATAAATTCGGTTTTTTCGCCATTTGGGATCATATCTATCCTCTGCGGGATTTTCTCATCTTCGGTAACCCTGAAAACACCCGCAAAGGCTTGCAGTACATGCTCAATTTCCCCAACTGGGACACCAATCCTTTTGTAATGATGCATCTTGCCATCGCTCTTAACGAATATCTTGCTTTCGTTGATGACAAAAAACTGCTTGCCGACTTTATGGCCCCATTCAAAAAAGCGTTCAAATTCACTCTGACACTCGTTGATGAAAAAACAGGACTTATCCGTTACGGCATTGATACAGCAGTTGATATTATGCCGGAACTCGGTCTTGACGGACTTTTCTATGCTTCATGCATCAACAGCTGGTGGTATGATTGCTGCTGCTGTTTTATCAACTTTGCCGCAATGAGCAATGACAGTAATTTTGCCGCCGAAGCCGCAATTTACGAAAAGAAAATTGCAGGAAATTATGCAAAAGTTCTATTTGATAAAGAAAACGGTTATCTCAAAGCCGCCGTCGGCTCAAATTTTGAAGAGATGAACTGCCACGTTTTCCTCCAGACAAAAACCATCGGTGCAGATTACATTCACGGTGCATGGCTCCTGCGCAAACTCCGTAATCCGATGTCAAATTACATAATGAAACATCTGCATCACCCCATGGGGCTTTCGGCAGTATCATACGACAGCGAAGCTCCGGCGATCTATCTCAAAGGAACACGCATGAATCAGCACCTCGGACACTCCTGCAAAGTTCTGCGCTCCGCAAACCGCATGGACGGAGTTCAGCACCAGCTCGGCAACTATCTTTATGCATTCAATGAAACATTAAATGCTATTGAAACTTTTAACTACAGCTATTGCTCCGGCGATCAAACCCAGCGCGCAGACTGGCAGGCATTCTCTGCCACAGCTGCAATTCAGGCGATAATTCAGGGAAAAATCGGTCTGGCTTGGCACCGGGGCGGACTTTTTTATATCCCTGCCGATGACAGCGATGACTGCTCCATGAAAAATTTCCACTTCTCCGGAAAGAAATATTCAATAATTGTCAGCGGCACAGGCAAATTTGCAGAAATTTACCTCAACGGAACTAAAATTGAAGGCTCCATGCAGCTGCCGTCAGACTTGCTGAAAGATGAAAATATCATAGAAATCAAACGTACCGCAGCAGTTCCCGATTGTCCGGTTTTGAACTGGATCACAGATACTCCTGTTTACGACTTGAAATCTGCCGCCGGTAAACTCTCTTTCAAAACCGGAGCTGATGTTTTCGCCAAAATGGAATGCTTCGCCGCTTCTGAAGCAGAAATTTTCATAAACGGTCAAAAGGCAGACTGCGAATATGATGCAGATGCTCAACGTTTATGGTTCAGCGGCTCTATCGCACAAAATTCAGAAATCACCATTAATATACTCTAACAACAAGGAGACATAATATGGATTATAGGAAGGAGGCAAGTTGTTTAGGAAGGCGGAAAAACTTTTTTCTTGATTAAAAGAAAAAAGATTTTTCCGCCTCCCTAAGACCCTCCACCTTTTCAAAAAAGAAAAGGGTACTTTTTGAATAAAGTATATAAGCTCTCTCGGAGTAAGTAAAGGGCGGTTAGCCCCGCGAGGTCTGAAGCGGTTACGAGCGAAGCGAAGTAAGCGATGGCAAGAAATTGCCGAGCAGCGAGGTTAAC
>JAFVPG010000185.1 GCA_017505415.1 Lentisphaeria bacterium
CCGCAACCGCTGCAACATTCTGCTTGACAGTTTTAAGGCTCCCCGTCATCCCGGTAAGGAAAAAGGTGTTCTCAATTATGAAGATGACTTTTTACAGGCTCATTCATTCTCCCGTCTGATTCCTCCGGGTGTTAAAAACAGAAACTCTTACATTCAGAATGCCGCTCTTGATTTCGTTAAGGATAAGAAATATTTCGTCACTAATCCTGAATGGTTCTCTATGGATGAAAGTGGAAAACGTGTTCCCGATTGTCAGCTCTGCTTCACCAATGCCGAACTTAAAAAGGAATTGGAAAAAAATATTCAGACTTACTTTAGTTATCTCAAAGGCAAAAGCGGCTTGAACGGTATTATTGAACTCAGTGCCAATGATATTTACAATCGCATCTGCTGCTGTAAACCCTGTATCGCTCTTGATGAAGAATACGGCGCACGCGGCGTTGCCATGCTTCTTGCCATTTGCGAAATCGCTGAAAGAAATCCGCAAATTCCGTTCCGTGCCATGGCTTATCAGCGCGGTCAGTCATTGATTCCGCCCCAAAAAGCAATCAAATGGCCCAAAAATCTCGGATTGATGTATGCTCCTATAAACGGAGACTTCGCCAATCCTTTAACTTCAAAAGAAAATACTATTGAATTTAACGCTCTTAAAGGCTGGTGCAAATACACCAAAAATATTCTTTTCTGGTATTATCCCAATCCTTACAACCGTCAGCGCGACAAATATTTTGATTTGCCGCCGACCTTTATGACCGACCGTTTGGCGGCTGATTACAAACTTATGCGTGACCTTGGTATTGCAGGATTTTACACTGAACATGACTCCGGCGGTGTTTATAACGGAACAAACTTTTCCGAACTTCAGACTTACATCATGTTCAAACTGATGCAGAATCCTGACTTCGACACCGATAAACTCACCCGCAAATTCATAAATGTATATTACGGTAAAGCTGCTCCTTTCGTTCAGAAATATCACGACATTATCGCAAAAGAAATGCGTGCATTCACACAAAAAGGCGGTATTTGGTATTATAATACTGCAGACTATCCCTTCCTGACAAAAAAAGTGCTCAACAAGATTGATGAATTGCTCAATAAGGCGGAAAAAGCTGTTGACGGTGATTTTGCCTTCCGTGTCCGTGCGCTTCGTCTTGGTTTTGACAGTACTTATGTCGCATTAGTTAATGCCGACCACAAAGCACGTCTGGAAAAAATGGAAGCAATTCTCAAAGAGCTTATTGCCAAACGTAAAATCCGCACTTCTCTCAAAAATTTTCATAACTGGAAAAAAGAGATTTACGCTGCTTCTTCTGCTAAAAAACTTCCCGCTGAACTTGCAAATATTGCTCCTGAATACATTCTTGACTACTTTGCACCTTCAACTGGTGCAACCATCGTCAAAGACCACGACGCAAACCTCGGCCGTGCTTTTGCTGAAAAATGGATCCGTCAGAAACCGTTCAGACTTGGCACGTATGACAATGCAACCAAAAAATACGGTGCAGGTATCGGCATTACTCCGTCTATGATAAAAGGTGAGGGGTATCACTTCTACACTTTCCCCCGTACTATAAAACTCACCACTTCGACCATTCTTTTCGGTGGTTCATGGAATTTGAAATTCCGTATCGGCAGCAAGGCTTTTCATGATGATGCCGCAGGTGCAGACAAAGAATACATAGTTCATGTTTCATTGAAATTTGAAAAAGACCGTGTTCTCTGCGATCGTGTTGTTCTACAGCAGAAAGTCAAAATCCCATCCAAGGCACTTCCCGAAAATCTGGCAAAACTTCCCGCATCCGATGTAATCATCATTGAAGCACCTGAAAATGCAAAAAATCTTATGGACTGCACCGACGGAAGCTGCGGTAAAGCTCTGTATGAAAAAATTGATACCAAAAAAGCCACTTACGGTTTCGGCGTATACAATCCGAAAGCTAAAACCTACGGCAGTGCAAGTCTCGGTATTAATTACAAAACTGCAAAGAAAAATGAGTTCAAACTTTATACTTTGCCCCGACCAGGCATCCTTTATGCGGATTCCATTCTTTTCGGCGGACGCTGGAATATTTCTTTCCCGATTGGTAAGGCTGTCGCTGCCAAAGGCGCAGACGCTCTCAAGAAAAAATGGCAGATTATCGTTTCAATTAAAATCAATGATAATAATGAAGTGTTCGTCGACAGAGTTATTCTCGTTGCCAAACCGTAAATTCTTTTAGTAATGACATTATACTGTTCCGATTCTATAGTCGGAGCAGTATAATTTTGTCTTTATGCTGAACTCGGTGATAGTGATGGCTGCTGCGATTTGCAGCCCCACGCGGCTATGTGATTATATCAGAAAATTGATAGATTTCAACTGAATTGAACCCTGTAAAATCAATTGGCAGGAATATTGACGAGCGGAGTTGTCACGTTGTCAGGATAAGATTCTGCTGCATCTTCAGGAAAAATTTCATCCCGTAAATCAAACATGGCATCGACTGCAGTCTCAACAAGTTTGAATGAATCCCTTGCCCGGAAGTATTGAGCTGACCCTTCATATCCACCGGCAACCAGCATATTAACAGGTGTAATGTAGTTGAAATATGCGGTCGAATTATAAGCAATAAAAGCTTTACGGAACGGGGTGTGCCATTTTATTTCCTGTCCGAGTTCCGCTGTAAGTTCGCCCGGTACTCCAACCAGACAAATATCACCGATTGAAACGCATTGGATTTCCAGAGTGCATGTTTTTTGGTTGCGGTAAAAAGGCGGCAGATTCTGTTGATTTTCAAAATATTTTTTGCGGAATTCAACCTCAAAAGTTTTTATGATGGAACCGACTTTTGCATCTGTTGATTTGAAACGGTTCGGATTGCGCTGGGAATCGATCATGCCGCCGATAGCGGCTTTGCCGAGATTTTTACCCATCTGTTTGATTGCATCCTCCCCGAGTTCATCTTCTGCAGGAACCATATCGCCTGCCGCACCGGAAATAAACATGCATTCAGCTCCGGTATTGGCTGTGATATAATCACGGAAAGCTCCCGGATAATCTGCTGAAATACGCAAACCGCCAAGTCCCGGAGAGTGACCTGCCAGCGGATGTGCCGCATAATTACCGATAACATACAGCGGCAGATGATTGGTACTGTCAAAGAAAAAGAGCTGTCCGAGTTCCTTGTCTGCAAAATCATCAGCGACCGGCACAACTTCACGGCGATGAGGTGTGAACGTTCCGCGGTTATCAGCTGTACGATAGCAGCGATTGCGGTTTTCATTGCATTTTGAAGCGTAAAAAGTAAAATAACAATCTTTGAAACCGTTGAGATTTTTTACTGCATCACAGACTTTTTCTTTGAGTGATTCGAGATATTTCACATGAAGTTTTTCCGGACATCTTGCCAGTGTGCGGCTGTCCGG
>JAFVPG010000186.1 GCA_017505415.1 Lentisphaeria bacterium
ATATACATTTTTATTCTCCTTATCCTGTTATGGAACGGGGTCATATCCTCCCTTACAGAAAGGATTGCACCTCAAAATTCTTTTTACACCTCAAAAATAAAACCATCAGCGTTGTCGCTCCCGCAGGAAAAGTGAATCCGGCGCTGCTGAATACAGCCGTAAATATATGGCAATCATGGGGAACAAAAATAAAAATCATGCCGCATGTTACAGGATTTGAAGAAGATTTTTTTTCTGCACCGGCAGAATTGCGTGCGGAAGATTTCAATACAGCAGTTAATGACGATGAAACAGATTTTATAATCTGCGCCAGAGGCGGTTACGGATGTGCAATGCTTACTGAACTCATCGATTGGGAAATGCTTGCTGAAAAAAACAAAGCTGTTATCGGGTACAGTGACATTACTGCATTGCACCAAATGATGCTCTGTCACAATGCCGGAATTCCGATTTCCGGAGCAATGTTCCTCAAAGCACCTGAACTTTTCAATAATCCTCTAAATGCCGACTCTTTTGTAAATGCATTATCAAATAATGCTCAAATTCTGAAAACAGACAGTAAAATTCCTTTTCACGGCAAATGCATTGTTGCCAATCTGGCGGTTTTAAGTTCACTTTGCGGCACTGATTTGCTGTGTGACTTCAAAGGGAAATGCCTGATACTTGAGGATTTGAATGAACCGCCGTACAAGCTCCACCGTATGTTGAATCAACTGGCACAATCGGGGATTTTCGATCAGCTCTCCGCCCTCGCCTGCGGTGAATTTCTCGACTGCGGCGAAGTTTATGAAACAGAAAAAATCTTCCGCTTTTTTGCAGCAAAATACAATCTTCCGCTTTACTTAAATCTGCCAATAGGTCACGGCGACAAAATTTTCGCCATCAACATGCGTAATGATATATCTATAATAAAAGATAACTCCATATAAGCTGAACGATTTTTCAAATACCCAAAAAAAGAGACCGGATTTCTCCGATCTCTTTGGGATTTATCTGAAAAAGTTATAATATAACAGATAAATCAATCTTTTTTGGTAATTTCCTCATTACACATCTTTTGCAGAATTTGTCTGACTTTGCTGAGTTCAATCAATATACCGATGACAGCAATAAGCATAATAACAAATCCAAACCACAAAAGAATTTGAATTACCATAGAATTATATGCAAGATCTGCAACTGAAAATCTTCCGCTTGCGACCAATTTACCAATAAATTCCAAAAACTTAATCATTTTATTTTTCCTTTCAACTTAACAATAATAATTTTGTGATACTTTTTTGATTTTACATATTATTTAATAACCATCCATTCAAAAATTCCGCAATAATGCAGCAATATTTGCAATCCCCACAAACTTAACATAAAAGTTAACAAGGTCACATGTTTATCTGCATTTTTTGCAATATTCCGCAGTCGGAATAATTCCGGAAAAATAAGTATTGAACATTTCAAAACAAAATGAAATATCATTATAAAAAATACTGCTGTTCCGAAAAAACTGTAATGCAAGGCCAATATAATATCCCCTCTGCATAGTGCAAGAAAACTTCTTGTACCGCCGCATAAGGGACACATTGGTATTCCATGAACATAAGCTCTCAATTTTTGCCAAATTTCTGCAATATACGTATTTTCAAAACAAAAATGCATTCTGGAATATATCAATCCGAAGATAAACAATATCACCAGCGATACACATTCATTCCAATAAACACGCTCTTGAGTCTTATATTTTTTCGGAACAAAATTATCCGGAATAAAATGAATCATTATCAGAAAAATTCCCAATCTCCGACAACTTTTCCGGCATTGATTTTTCTGGCAATTTTTCCGGCATCAATTATTGCTATCAGCCACAAAACAAAATAACCGATACCCAAAGTAGCAGAACCGATAATCGCAGTTGCAATCAAAAGAACAACACCTTTGGCAACCTGACCGTTATACATTTGTCCGACTCCGACGATCAAACAGGAGAGAAGTTCTGCTAAAAACGGAGATTTGGGATTAACAACATTCTGCTGCTGTTGCGGTTGCTGTTGAAATTGATTTTGATTCATGCCTTGAGGCTGGGGTTGAGTTTGTTGCTGCTGAACAGGTGCTCCGCAACCGGGACAATTGTTAGCATTCTGGGGGATTGGATTGTTGCAATACGGACAATTCATTTTTTACCTCTTTTCTGTGAATGTCAGTTTATTATTACAAAGCTATCAAAAATGCAAGACTTGCAGCAGCAACGCCTGCGATAGCTAACCCTTTATATACTTTATGATTACGTTCTTTTGCAATAGTAATGATTCCAAATGTCAAACATATGGCAAAAAATATAAGGAATCCTACCGCAGTATCTTCATCCCATTCGCTATCTTCAAAAGAACCAAATAAACAAAAAGCCCCAAAGCACAAAGAAGTTATTGACATCCATGAAGAATGAGCGAAGGACGGAATAACTCTTGCCGCAGCGGTATTTTGTACAGGCTGCTGAATTTGCGGCATCGGAGCACCGCAGCCGGGACAATTGTTTACGTTTGGAG
>JAFVPG010000187.1 GCA_017505415.1 Lentisphaeria bacterium
ATTGATCGTCGATGATGAAATAAATACCAGACAGGCTCTGGTCAGATACCTGCGCCGCCGCTTTGAAATAGATGAAGCTGAAGACGGCGAAGCGGCTATCCGTGCTTTGCAGAAAAATGATTATGATCTGGTGTTGACAGACTTGCGCATGCCGGGAGTTGACGGTATGGGGGTGCTTGATGCGGCATTGAGCAAAGCATATTCTCCTCTTTGTATTGTATTCACCGCTTACGGTTCAGTTGAAAAAGCCGTTGAAGCAGTGAAAAAAGGCGCATTTGATTTTCTGACCAAACCGGTTAAACTTGACAAACTTGAAACCGTAATTGCCAATGCACTTGAATCTGTCAAAAAACAACCTGTACGTCAATCACTTCCCGCAGGTAAAGAACTTCAACTTCCCGTTTCAGAAGCAATGCGTAAACTTGATGAAATAATTGCTACTGCAGCCCCCAGCCGTTCAACCGTTCTTATCACAGGCGAAAGCGGCAGCGGCAAAGAAGTAGCTGCAAAAAAATTGCATAAACTCTCCGGGCGCAAAGGACTTTTCGTACCGGTTCATTGTGCTGCTCTTCCTGAAAATTTGCTTGAAAGTGAACTTTTCGGACATGAAAAAGGTGCATTCACCGGAGCTTCTGATATGCGCAAGGGACGTTTTGAACTTGCTGACGGCGGAACTCTGTTCCTTGATGAAATAGGAGAAATACCGCTCTCCATTCAGGTCAAACTCCTCCGTGTACTTGAAACAAAAACTTTTGAACGTATCGGATCGGCAGAACCGATAAAATGCGACATCAGACTGCTTGCAGCCACTAACAGAGATTTGAAAAAAATGGTTGATGAAGGTACTTTCCGTGAAGATCTTTATTACCGTTTGAATGTAGTTAATCTTGAGATACCGCCCTTGCGGGAACATGCGCAGGATATTGAACATCTTGCCAATGCCTTTGCGGCTGAATTTGCAGCAGAAAACGGCAAACAAACTCCGGTTTTCTCTCCTGAAGCCATGCAAAAACTGAAAGAATATCCGTTCCCGGGCAATGTACGGGAATTGAGGAACTGTATTGAAAGACTTATAGTTTTCAACTCTGCTCCTGTGATTTCCATTGAGGACCTGCCGGATAACATCCGCAACAGCACAGCAGAGAAAAAATCCACCGTCCTGCTGACCAATCAGGAACAGAAACAATTGACCTCAGACAATATAAATGATCAACAGCATGCTCTGATTATTAAAGTTCTTGAAGAATGCGGCAATAACCGTACCCTTGCTGCAGATAAACTCGGTATAAGCCGCAGAACTTTACAAAGGAGATTAAAAGAATATGGAATCAATGAATAATTTGCTCAGTAAATTTCCTGCTCACGATGCAATTTTCACCCGGGATTTCACCGTCCGTTACAGTGAAGTAAATAAATTCGGCAAACTTAAACTGCATTCGCTTTTTGACTATCTTCAGCAAATCGCCGCCGAACATGCCAATTATCTCGGATTCGGCATGCATGATTTGTATCATAAAGGTATGATTTGGGTCCTGTCAAAAATGAGTATTAAAATTACCGGCTCTTTCTCTCCGGAACAGCAGATAACTGCCTGTACTTATCCCAGCGGTGTCGAAAGAATATTTTTCCGCCGTGAATTTGAAATATCCGATAAAAATACCAACGAAGTTCTGGCGCAGGTTTCAAGTTTCTGGCTTCTGCTTGATGCTGAAAAACTCCGTCCGCTGCGGCGGGATGTTCTGCAGGATGTCCGCCTTGAAAATCCGGATCTTCCCGTATTCATTCAAAAATTCCCGTCTCCGGCAGCAGATTTTTCCGATATGCAGGAAGTTTTCACCTCTCAGGTAAAATTCTCTCAAATGGATATAAATCAACACCTGAACAATGCACAATATGCCAACTGGATCGAAGATGCAATTTATGAAAAATTACAGAAAGATTTTACCTTTCAAGAAATCAATATAGCTTTTTTGCAGGCACAGAAATATCCGGACAGAATTACTGCCGTTATGGGACTCAAAGATTCAGGCGGGTTTTTCATATCCGGCGAAAACAAAGAAAAAAATTGTACAGCATTTACCGCTTCCGGCATGATTTCCTGATTTTACAAAAAAATAGCCGCAGTTAATTTGCATTTTTCAAAATATAGTGTATATTTTTCTAAACTAATTTTTGACCTCAAAAGGAATTCAAAAACATGAAAATCTCCAGCAGTTTAGAGGATTATATCGAAGTTATTTCCGAAATAATCGAAGAAAACGGTCATGCTCATACAAAGGACATCGCTGACAGACTCAATGTCAAAATGCCATCAGCAACCAAAGCATTGCAAAACCTCAGTGAAAAAAAACTTATCGTATACCAATCTCATAACCCTGTCGAACTAACTCCCGAAGGCGCAGCTCTCGGTGCTGTTATCCGCCGCCGTCACCGCAGTCTGAAAAAGTTTTTTGTCGACATCATCAGACTTGACGAAGACCATGCAAACCGGGTTGCATGCGATATTGAACATGTCATCGGAGAAAAAACCACTTCCCGTCTGGCTTTTCTCGCCGAAACTATCGCTGACGATCCTTCATGCGAAAACTTACGTAAGATAATTGATGAAAAAATGGCTCGTATCGGCCTTGACAATAACTCCATTCCCATCGCCCTTGCCGATCTCGAAGTTGGAGAAAGCGCAGTCATAGATCACACTACCGAAAAACTTGCAGGTATACGCAAATTCGCCGATCTCGGTCTGGTCAGAGGTACTATGCTTACCCTCGAAGGGCATGCACCTTTCGGAGATTTGCTCCGCATCCGTGTC
>JAFVPG010000188.1 GCA_017505415.1 Lentisphaeria bacterium
CATTCTGCATCAACAACCGGATATTTTTCTTTTCTGTTGAAAGAACCACGAGCCGGGACCAGTTTCTCCCCGTCATATCTCATTGTCAAAATGCTGATATTGAGAGTTCCGGATGATTGAGCATCAATAATGGCAATTTTATCCCTCTCTTTGACACCTGCTGCCAAAAGCTCATCTTCCGCCCCCAAACAAATTGCAACAGATCTCCAAAGCAGCAGGGTATTATTTCTTGGTAAGCTGCAGCTGCGAAGCAACTTTTCCTGTTTTTCCGCATCATAGTTATCCGGAACCAGTATGATGTTAAAATTTGAACTGTCGAATTCGGGCAATATTCCCAGCTGATAGTTAAAATATTTTCGTAAATGTTCACGCTTGCTGTTGTCGATTTCGCTAGAAAGCATTTCAGAAAGAAAAATGCTGTTTGAAAAATCAAAATGCCCGTCTTTTGTATAAAAATCTTCTATCACAGGTGCAGTCGGATCTTGCAGATAGGGCGATTTATTGGTATTGGAAATTCGTGGATAGATCAACAGGGTATGTAACGGAATCGGCGTTATTTTCTGAATATCATCAGTTCCCTTGGAATTGGCACAACAAAAACACTCTTTACCTGTCAGATCAAACAGATTGCATTTCATATCTGACCTCCAGTAAAATTCACAAACCAATCATCAAGCTGAAAAAACAAACCCACATCAGTCTTGATCAGTACATTGTTTGTCTTATTTGCCTGTGAATCAAGAGGAACTTCTGAAAAAATAAAATACGTGTGATTTTTTCTGTCTGTCATCTGCACCCCTTGCAATGCGACATCTGCAGGAAGATACGCAAACGAGACATTGTGACATTTTGATTTGAGTTTCAATTCAGCATCCCCCGGAATTTTGCAGGGACTTTCGCTGCGGGGAGTAAATTGACCTATGGAGTTACCAACAGTGAAAATTCTCCGGAAATATGAGTTTTTTATAAAATGTCCATTATTTTTTATATCCGTTGAAATCCAAAAGTTTGAATTAAATAAAAGACCATATTCGAATTGAGAAACATTCGCAAAGCAGAATAAAAAATATTGCTGCAGCAGTTTATGCCGATTTCGCCAGGCATGTTCCATCAATGATGTTTGATGAAGTAAATCCAAATACATTTGCCAAATCTGAGAATACTGCTGATCATGCAATAGCACATAATTGGGTTTCGGGATACCATGCACAGGACTTATTGAGCCCATGACTTCTTGTTTCAAACCAATTTGCGCACTGCTGTAAAGACGTTTGACAGCTTTAATGCGCAAAGAATCAGGAAAATCCTTGCCATATTGCCGTAAATAACGTTGACAGTATGAAGAACACAATTTCAATACCGCTTTTAATACCCGATTCTCCAAAATATCATAATTTTCTTTACGGACAATAGACATCAACTTTTGTTTCGTACCAGCCTTTTGTGCCGCCGTAACTCCTGGCTGTCTGGTCAGCCATATCAAACATTGAGAATCCAATTGCTGCACATTTGCGATACGAGTCAATTCCCGTTCTCTCCGTAGTACCTTTCTCACTTTAAGCAGAACAGCATCAATCACATGAATTTGATTTTGTGCTATTCTGGAAACTACTGTTTCCGGAGGTTCTTTTTGCTCATCGAAATATTTAGATTTTATCTCTTCTGCAGGGATAGGCAGTTCTTTACGCTTATTTTCAGCGATGTGATTGTTTTCTTTGAAATGCTCTTCTGCATGGAAACGGAATTGCGTCATTTCCTGAACAACAGAATATACAAACTGAAATACGCCGGAATTGGTATCGTCTTCAGTATCCTCCCGTTCACGCAAAAGCCACTCCTTGAATTTTGAGACATCTTGAAACTCATGCCTCTCAAAACAAGCAGGATTAAGTTCAACGATATAATCGCTAATACTTTGCATTAAAAACTCCGATTATCGGGATACACCACGCCACTGGAAAAATACTTCATCGCTGTTATCTTTTGCACTGTTAAATGCAGTAATCAACTCTTCATCTCCCAGTTCACCGATAATATCCCCGATATTACTCAACGCCCGACCGACAGAGGAAGAAGATTCTTTATCAATGCCATTGAGTTTAGGCAGAACTTTCATCTCAATCTGATCAGCCAGCGCTGAATTGATGTCATCGCCGGGGTAATTATTTACATAAGCCTGAATTGCCCCAAAAACACGATATGCAAAAGGACGACCGATTAAAGCTAATTCATTATTGATACGGGTAATAATGTCATTCGCTTTGTCTGCCCGCGAAGAGTTATTTTTGATCCAACTGTTTTGCCAGGTATTGAAATCAATAAACAGCGGAGTGGTAAAACTCTCTTCAAAACGGCTGATATTGGGTTTGGCTGCTAAATCATTCGGCTTGCCAAAACGCAGCACATTAGAACGGTCAATGACTTTATCTGAAAGAGATTGAGTTGACTCATCTTCATTCATCGTTCCGACGAAAAGAGTATTTCTGCCCACAAATAAACGTTTTGCTTCGGCGGCTTTTTGAGTTGATCCACACTCAATTTCCACTTCAGCATTGCGGCGTGATGCTTCGTCTGCTTCGTTAATGCCACGACGTACTTCAAGTTTACTCAACATATCACTGAAATAATATTCTACTTTTGC
>JAFVPG010000189.1 GCA_017505415.1 Lentisphaeria bacterium
CAATTGTAAATTCAGTTCCTGAACCACAAGATTTCATAGAAAGTAATACACCATCATCTGCAACAGTTCCTTCTGCACTTCCTGTTGCCGAAAGTTGACCAGAAATTACAGGCATAGATAGAAGTGTTGATTTTCCGTACAAAGTTAAATCATAATCACCAGAACCAATTTCCACATTAATTCCAGATTTTGCATCATCTCTAAAAGCATAATCTTTTGCTTCGTTATCTTGATTAAAACAAGCTTTCCAAGTTTCATTATTTGAATTTTGATAATATTTAATTGTAATAGTAGGAGAATTTTCTATTCCGTTGTTTTTGTCTTCTTCTGATTTGTATCTTGGATAGGAAATTTGAACAACCCCCGCTCCAGTAATTGTATTTTGATAAACTCTTGGCTTTATTTCTGCATTATTTTGTGTTGCCTGAGGAACGCTAATATTTACCAAAACAGAATTTCCAGTATTTTGATTTGTTGCAACATCTACCAACGAAAGATTCAACACCGAACTTTTTCTAACCGCAGTTAACTCTTGATACACAGTATTGCTAATAGAATCTGAAACAATTAAAGATTGCCCTTTTGTTAAACCATAATTTTCGTGATAAAACAAAAAGTAAATATTTCTAATATCTGCGTCTTTTCCAAAGGCAGGATTTTCACTTTTCCAAACAAGTTTGCTTATAGAAAAAGAACCATCATTATTTGTGGAAGTATGACCGTAGTAACTTGCGTTTGGAGAAAAATCTTGTCCTTCAACCCAAGAAGAATAATCAGAATTTCTATCACCTTCTGAAGTATAAGCGTACACATCAACATTTCCAATTCCCGCCTTTGGTGTTGATGTACTTTCTGAATCTACAATAAGTCCACTTGTTCCGCCTTCAAAAACCGAATAACAACTTGTAAAACAAAATGCAAAAAAACTTAAAAAAACAAAAGTTGCATTTTTCAAACTTCTAAGATTATTCATTTTCATTGTTTTCATCTTTTTTTTCCTCAATCTGCTTAATTTTTTTATGTTTAATTCTTTTCTTTTCCATAAGTTCATATAAAACTGGAATAATGAGCAAAGTAATTACAGTTGAAGAAAATAAACCACCTACAATTACTTGGCCCATTGGAGCATACATTTCTGAACCTTCACCAGTTGCAACAGCCATTGGAATATCGCCCAAAAGTGTTGTTAAAGTTGTAATCAAAATTGGTCGCAAACGAGATGACGCTCCGTCCAAAATGCATTCTCTAGTTAATTCGTTTTCTTCTTCTACAGGAAGTTCAATTTCCCACTCACCATCTTTATTTTGATGACCTTTTACTTTGGCAATAACTTCTTTTCTTTGAACTCTCAATAAATTTACATAATCTACAAGAATAATTCCGTTATTAACAACAACACCAGACAAAGTTATCATTCCCAAAAGCGAAAGCAAATTCACAGTTGAACCAAAAATCAAAAGCCCCAAAACAGCACCAATAAAACAAAACGGAATAGTTCCCATAATCAAAAGTGGATGCTTAAACTTTTCAAATTGCAAAACCATTACGGTGTAAACTAAGAAAACTGCAAGAACCATAGCAATAATCATTGGCATTACCATGTCAGAAATCAAAGCCACAATTCCACCAGATTTACTATTTACCCCATTTGGCAAAGGATTTTTTGCAAGATAATCATTTACATAACTAGAAACATTTGCTGTATTTTCGCTAATTAAAGTTGCACTTACAGTAATTGTTTTTGCTCTGTCTGAGTGATTTATTTGAGAAATTGATTTTTCCACTTTGATATCGGAAAGGTTTGCAAAAGAAACATCTTGGCCGTTACTTGTGA
Source organism: Lentisphaeria bacterium (assembly GCA_017505415.1). Classification (GTDB taxonomy): domain Bacteria; phylum Verrucomicrobiota; class Lentisphaeria; order Victivallales; family Victivallaceae; genus RGIG5270. The sequence continues at coordinate 1,835 of JAFVPG010000189.1, forward strand.
TTATGTGAAGATTTGAAATTGTGTCTGGAGTTACGTTTCCGTCCAAAATGTTTGAAGAAAGATGAATATTATATCTATCTCCTGTTTTTAAATCTTTATATCGGCCAGCCTCCATTCCCTGAAACAAAATGGCACTTGTAATTCCCGCTTCGTAACTTGTAATTCCAAGGGAACTCAAATAATCCTGACTCATATCAATAATCATTGTGCTTGTGTCAAAATCTGTGTCCATTTTTGCAGTTACAACTTCTGGGTGTTTTTCAAGATGATTTTTTAACTCTTTTGCAGTATCATACAAAAGATTCATATCTTCCGAAATTAAAGTTAAACCATAACCACCGCCGCCAGAAACATAGCCAACAAGTTTATCAAATCCACCATTTTGAACAGAAACTTTTGCATCTGGAATTACCGCCGACCAAATTTCTTGCATTTGCAACATAATGTCGTGAACACTTCGATTTCGTTCTGCAACAGGAACCAAAATTATGTGGGCGTAAGCACTTTCTGGAACTGCCTGAGTAGAAATTCCTTTACTGTTACTTTGTCCAACGTAAATTACAGCACTTTGAATTTCTGGAACATATTTATACATCAAATCTTCTGCAACTTCCATTTTTTCTACAGTTTGTTCAAGTTTTGTTCCAATTGGCAAATCCATAGAAATAAAGAATTCGCTAGAGTCTGTTGAAGGAATAAAGGCAATTCCAAGACGCAAAGCAATCACACCAGATAAAATCAAAAGGAAAATTGCAGAAACAATAACAATCAATTTATTTTTTAACGATACCAAAAGAAGTTTTCGGTAGCCCCGCTCAATTTTTTCCATTACAACATCAAACTTTCGTTTTTTTGTTCTAACTTTTGGGCCTTCTTCTTTTAGTAAAAGTTTTAACAAATAAGGAACAATAACAATTGCCACCACAAAAGAAGAAAAAATTGCCATCATAATTGTTATTGAAGCCGTATTCAAAACTTTTCCAATTAAACCAGAAAGCATAGAAATTGGCAAAAATACTACAATTGTAGTTGCGGCACTTGCCAAAATTGAAGCTGCAACTTCGCTCCAACCTTTGTTAATTGCCTGATTAACTGTATATTCCAATTCCCCGGTTTCGCTGTTTCTTTTTGCGTAATACCTGTAGATTTGATCTAGCATTACAGAAGAAGCGTCCACAACCATTCCTAAAGAAATTACCAAACCAGTTAAACTCATTAAGTTTATTGAAAGATTAAAAACTTTTAACCCAATAAGTGAAAACAAAATACACAACGGAATAGAAACAGAAATTGTAAGAGTTGCCCGCCAATCTGCTAAAAACAACAAAATAACAAGAACCGCAAAAACAATTCCCATTACACCAGACTGAATTACAGTTTTTAGTGAAGATTTAATCTGTTTGCTATCATCCGTAATTATATGAAACTCAATTGCCCCAGCAGATTCTTTTTCACACTCTGCCAAAACATTTTTTACTTGCTCAACAATTTTAAGAGAATTACCATCGCTTCGTTTAGTAACATTTACAATTATCAACGGGTCGGTTCCGTCGGTAATGTAATATTCCTCTTTTGGATAACTCAACGAAACTTCTGCAATATCTTTAATTCTTATAACATTTTTTTCGTCTGCAACCCCAACCGGAAGATTTTTTATATCTTCAATAGAATTAAATCCACCAGCGTATCTAACTTGAATTGCTTTATCTTGGAATGTTGCGTTTCCCAAAGGTAAAGAAACGTTTCCATAATTCAAAACTTGATAAACCGAAGAAACAGAAATTCCTTTTGCAGTTAAAGAATCAACATCAATTTTAATGTCAATTTCAAGTTCTTTATCTCCATCAACTTGAATTTCCGAAACTCCATCAATTTGAGTCAATTTTGGAGTTAACTCGTCTTTTATAAAATCAGAAACTCTTGCCGAATCTTTACCTGCTTGAACCGAAAAAGAAATAATTGGAAGCATTGAAACACCACCAATTAACGCTCTTGGCTCCCCCTGAATTCCTGAAGGCAACAATTCAATCAGTTCAGAAATCCTATTTCTAAGTTCTTGAAGTTGGTCGTAAGCGTCATAACCGTCGGCATAAGTAATTGTAATCCAACTCATTGAATTGTAAGAAGCACTGTCTACGCTTTTAAAATGAGGCAAAGTTACAAAATTGTCTTCCAAGATTTTTGTTACGTCTTGTTCAACATCTTCGGCACTTGCCCCAGGATAAATTGTATAAACAACCGCCTTGACTTCGACCGGATAACGCGAACCGGTTCGGGCAAAGCCCCACGGAGTGTAGAGATGGACGGCAAACGGTTTCACGGCGGCAATGACACTGCCGGAAGTGGAAACGACCCGGTTGGTGGAGTCTTTCACCTCCGCTTCCACGGTGTACCGGAAATCTTTATTGCCGAATCTGGCGAGGGCATCGGCGGAGTCGATCTCAAATTTCAGCACACCTTTGGCATCGGTTCTGCCTTTGGTATCGCAAATGAGAACTCTGCCGTAATTTATATTCCGGACACCGGGAGTCTGATAAGTTGCAGTACAAATAGCGTAACGGTCGCCGTAGAGCCAGTTCCAGATGAAAGCGAAGGGATAAATGGGAGCAGTTTCCGAACGGTAAACTTTGTAAGCAACTTCCGCATTTGCCACCGGGGCGCCAAAATAATATTTTGCTTCGATGGAAACGGGTATCTTCGTTCCGGCTTTGACCGGTTCAGTTGGCGGCGTTACGGTGAGGAGGTATTCGGGTCTTTTGTACTCTTCAACTTGGAAACCGGTACTGAAACGCAGTTCACGGCAGTTGACCCGCCATTTGCCCAGCATCGCATCCTCCGGCAGAGTCACTTCAAAGGTGAAACTCTGACTTTTTGCATCAAAGGGAACGGTTTTTTGGAACGCCTTTTTATGTTGCGGATCAAAGAAATTGAGTGTGACGCTCTTACCTTTGAAAACACTCATTTTTCCATCGTAAGAGGGGCGGCGCCGATAACCGGTCAAAGCGACTTTGTCACCGGGTTTGTAAATTGTCTTATCGGTAATGACAAAGGTGCGCGGAGATTCATTGGGAGAATCGGGAATACCGGAGTCAAAATAGCTGCAGTTGAGCAAAGTAAGTTTGCCTGCCGGGGTTTCAGCGATGATATAACGGGCGGCGATGTAGCTTTTTGGGGGCTGTTTGAAAATATTTTTGGAAAATTCAGCAATACCGTTTTCATCGGTTTTCAATGTGGTAACTTCCGGAGTGATGCTCTGGCGCGGTTTGCGCTGTCTGCTGCCGTAACGGAGATAGTAAGAATAAATTTTGAGCGTGACACCGGGAATGGGTCTGCCGGAAACAGGGTCATTCACAAAGAGCCGGAACTTGCCATTGCCTGCTTCCTGCTGAAGTGTCAGGGCATGATCGGCGTTCCAGATCATGGAATAAACGCGGGATTTTTCATTATTATCGGGGATAAATTCGGCGGCAAATACCCCCGGAGCAAATTTGCCGAAGTTCAAATATGCGACACTTTCCCAGTGGTGCGGCAGCGGGGAAAGGTCAAAGGTCCGGACGATTTCCGGAGTTTTGCTGATAAGACCGTTCCAGAATTTTTTGCTTTCTTTGTTGTTTGAAAAGGGCTGGGAAATCAAATAGGTGTTGGATTCCGGATTTTTGAGCATTTCGAGCAGCCGTTCCATCGCCTTGGTCATATCCACTTTATAGAGTTTGACGGTGAGCTTTTTGGCATTGCGGAAATGGTAGGGGATGGTCAATCCGGTATTGGCTGGAGTTACATGCATTTCATCCGGTTTGCCCCAGCTGTTTTTGAGCTGATCGACGATATTTTTGCGCGATGGAACTTTTTCAAATTCAGAAATCGCCTTTTCAAACTGCATTCGTGAAGCGTAGATTTCACCGAGCCGTTCATGTTTGCCGAGTTTTTTATAGAGTTCGATGTAGTTGAATTCTTCGGGCAGAGTGATGCGGCGCGTGCCGTTGACAAGTTCGGCAACAGTTTCGTTATCTTTCAAGCTGTAGAGGAACTGTTTCATGGCGGATGTCAGGTAATACTCCTGCCGGAAACGGTAGTTGACAGTCAGAAAATCGAATTGACCGCAGAGGAAGTCCGCCCAGAGCAGTTCCGCTTCTTTGCAGTCGGCGTGCTTGATGGCGAAACGGAGCCGTTCACCATCATTGGCGGCACTTTCCCAAGTTTCAGGCAGCTTGTAGAAAAGGGGAGTGCCGTCCGGCTTCACCGGTGGTCGGCTGATGGTGGTAACGCGCCCTTCGGGGGTGCCGTAATCCGGAAGTTTTTTCAAATCGGTCAATGTCTGCAACTTATAAGAACTGCCGGAGTTGCGGTTTTGCAGTAAAAGCAACGCTAAATTACAGAAAAAGTGTTTGGTATCAGCACTTTGAGGATTTTTCAAAACTTTTGGGACGAGGACGGACATCAAAGCTAACTGCTGTACCCGGTCGCGTTCAAAACTGGTCGCCATCCGTCCGGCATTGCCCCGGTTGGCTCCGCGTTTGAAGTTGTTGTCGATGATGAAACCAAAACCGCAATCAAGTACACGTTTCTGCCACGGATAAGCAAAAAACGATGCATTTTCAGCAAATTTTCCGGCGGCATATTTTTGAAAGAGATCATCATACAACGCCGCTTCATTGCCTTCAAAAACTCCGCAGAGGAGGTAGTCCCAGTATTTTCCGGCGCACGGATCATCAGGAGTGATGGAATCAAGCTGTTTTTGCGCTTCGATCCGGAGTTCTTTCCACAACTCCTGCTTTTTCAGAGTTTGCAGTTTTTGAGCGGCGGCAGAAAGCTCATTTCCGGCAATGATAAGGGTGAAAAGCAATCCTGTCAGGATGATTTTTTTAAACGTGAGAACGAAATTCAGCAAATTATTCATAACTGTTCCTCCTGATAATAATACCGCTTGCAAAACACTCACTGAAAGACACACTCTCACCGGATCATCCGGAAAAATCTCAAAGCATCCGGCTCAGAATGTCAAAAATTTCAGCAGCTTCCATCATCCGTCCGGCACCGTCGGCACCGCAGGCAACGTGGCCGCAGGCGGGACCGGCGAACTGCACACCGCGCAGTTTCAGGGTATTGACATTTTCCATGCAGGCGGTCTGACTCCACATCTTGGGATTCATCGCCGGAGCGACGACCGAAAGCCCGTGATAAGTGGCGCAAAAAGTGGTCAGAGCATCATCAGCAATGCCATGAGCATATTTGGCAAGGAAATTGGCGGTTGCCGGAGCGCAGACAAAACAATCAGCTTCATCGGCAAGCTCAACGTGGCGCGGACGCCATTCGGCAGTTTCCCAGAGGGAAGTTATCACGGGGCGGCGGGAAAGGGTTTGAAAGGTGAGCGGAGTCACGAATTTCTGTGCATTTTCAGTCATAATAACTTGAACTTCATAAACTTTAGCAAGTTTACTGCACAAGTCGGCCGCTTTGTAAGCTGCGATTCCTCCGGTGACACCGAGGACGATCAGTTTTTTTCCATCTCCGGTCATGCAAAAGGCTCTCCCTTGACGATATTGGTACGCATTTTCATCGTTTTCAACAGCATTATCAACTCATTGGCGGCGGTATTCAAATCATCATTGACCACCAGATAGTCATAAACGCGGAAGTTTGACAACTCACTCTGCGCACCGGAAAGGCGCAGTTTAAGTGATTCCGGAGTTTCGGAATTACGTCCAGAAAGGCGGCTTTCCAAAGTTGCCATATCCGGCGGCACGATCATAATGAACTGGGCGGCACGGGCGATTTCCGGATCGTCTGCCGCCGCCTGACGGATCTGTTTTGCCCCCTGAACATCAATATCCAGAATGACATCCGCACCTTTCTGAAGCCGGGCAACGACTTCGCTTTTAAGCGTGCCGTAACGGTGAGCAAAAACTCCGGCATATTCCAGAAATTCGCCCTGTTGAACCTTGTTTTCAAATTCAGCTTCAGAGAGAAAGAAGTAATCTTTGCCGTCAACTTCACCGGCGCGGGGCTGACGGGTGGTACATGAAACCGAAAATTCCAGATAAGACAATTCCTGCCGCGCCTGTTTCACCAGAGTGGATTTGCCGACGCCGCTGGGGCCGGAGATAACGATAAGATTTCCGCTGCGTTCGATCATTTAAAGGAGCCTTTACATAACTTCTGCCAGCCGGGGAAGTTCCATTTAGCGGGAAATTCCCGGCACTGACGGGGTTTTACAGATTCAATGGCGCACCCGGGCAGACCGTCGGATGCGGTGGTGAGATATTCACATTCTCCGCTGCTTTTTTCCAATAGAGAAAGATGCTTACGGTCAGGAGTCAGCCGGGTATGTTTATCCAGAAATTCATCCACACTCATATTGAGAAAGGCGGCAATAGCATCGACTTCATCAGCTTCGAGCTTTACCGCACCCTCCCAGCGGCAGCACTCCCCGCACCGGCTGCAGACAAAAGTTTTTTCAGAA
>JAFVPG010000190.1 GCA_017505415.1 Lentisphaeria bacterium
GCTGTCCGGACCGGTATGAGTATGGGTACAGCTCAAAAGAACATCGCTGGTACGGACTTTCAGAATATTTGCACACATTTCACGGAGTTCTTTTATATACCATTCATCGAGAGCCAGCAGGTCAAAACTTATGATAAGTATTTTATTAGCACCGTCATCTACACAAAGACCGCATGCGTAAAGGTCGTCAAGTTTGGCAATGGAAATATCATTTGTGCTGTATCCTGCAATATTGCAGCCGATTTCAGGGGAGATATTGATTTTGAAATTTGCAATTTTCATAAAAATACCTGTATAATTTTTCAGTTGGATTTTTCTTTAATTTAGCATAAAAATCTCAGTTTGTCAATTATAAAAAATATCTAATTATGATTTTTTATTGTATTTTTTACGAAAAATGAATTATTTCGTTTGCATTTACAGAAATTGTTGTTATATTACTTTACTATAAGGGCTTTTTATGGGAAAAAGCTGCAAATAAGGAACGATTGTATGTAAAATTGTACCATAATCAGGTATTTAATTTCAGGAGATAGAAAGAAGTGGGCGTGATTTTCCGTTACCCCGCTTTTTTTGTTGTAATGGTATGATTTGCATAAATAAAGATAAAAATTGAAGAAAAAAAAGGAGATGAAAAAATGAATAATGAATTGTTGTCAATGCTCGATTATATTGAAAGAGATCGCGGCATCAGCCGTGATTCCATGCTCAAAGCTCTGGAAAAAGCAATTCTTTCCGCTTCCAGAAAAAGTATTCACCCCGCAAGCACTCTCAGCGTGAAAATTGATCCTCGCAGCGGTAATATTCAGGCTTGGGCTGAACTCGAAGTCGTTGAAGCAAAACCCAATAACGACCAGATAACTCTGGAGCAGGCTGCCGAAAAATTCCCCGGTGTCAAAGTCGGTGATAAAATCAACTGGGAAGTTACGCCCAAAGATTTCGGCCGTATTGCCGCTCAAAATGCTAAACAGGCTATCGCTCAGGAACTCCGCCGTGCAGAAAAAGAAACAGTCCTTGCTCAATTCAAAGACCGTGTCGGTCAGATCATCACCGGTTCTGTCCGCCGTATTGAAAACAACAGCGTAATTATTGATTTTCAGAAAGCTGAAGGCATTATGTCCATCAAGGAACGTATCCACGGCGAACAGTATGTTCCCGGTGACCTCATCAATGTGCTTTTGACAAAAATCGATATTGAAACTTCCGGTCCGAGTTTGATTGTTTCCCGTTCAAATCCCAACTTTGTCGTAAAACTTTTTGAACGCGAAGTCTCTGAAATTCATGACGGTATCGTTGAAATCAAAGGCATTGCCCGTGAACCCGGAAACCGTACCAAAATTGCTGTAAAAAGCAATGATCCCAGAGTCGATCCCGTCGGTTCTTGCGTAGGTATGCGCGGAACCCGTGTGAAAAATATTACCAATGAACTCGGTGCTGAACGTATTGACATCATTCCTTATGACGAAAATATTGCAAAATATGCAGTTAATGCACTTCAGCCTGCCAAAGTTCAGAGCGTTGATGTCCGTGAAGAAACGCGTGAAATCATCGTTCATGTAAATGAAGAACAGTCAAAAATCGCTTTCGGCAAAAAAGCACAGAACGTCAGACTCTGTTCCAAACTTATCGGCTGGAGCGTCAATATCCAGACTGAAAATCCACTCGAAGAAAAAATTGTTGAAGCTGCCAATAAGCTTGCTTTTGAAATAGGCGTAAGCGTCGGCACCGCCAACCGCCTCGTCCGTGCAGGTTTCGTTACCGCTGACGGAATAAAAGCAGCCGGCTTGGATCAGCTTCTTGAAATTGAAAAAATCAATGTCAAGGAAGTTACTGCCGCTTTTGAAAGACTTATGCAATAAAGAGATATATTTTTATCCGTAATTTTTATATTTTTTCAGATTTTAAGCTTGTTCAGAGAGAAAGAGATTGTGATTATGAAAACAGTGAAAATAAAAGATTTGGCACGGCGGTACGGTGTCAATGAAAAAGATATGACCGCCGAATTGATAGAGCAGGGGATTGATATTGACAAGAAAAAAGGCGAGTTCGATGCAGATATGCTCGAACTGGTAGAGGATTACCTTGACGATATTTACGGTGAAAAAAAGAAGATCAAAACCGGAAAAAAAGAGAACGTAAAAGAAATAACCCGTGAAATCCGTATGTCTTCTCCTATCGTCGTTAAAGATCTTGCTGAAAAATTGGAGAAAAAACCCAATATAATTATTGCCGATCTTATGAAATTCGGGGAACTTGCCAATATCAATCAGACCATCAGTGATACTACTGCCAAAAAACTTTGCAAAAGTTACGGAGTTGACCTCATTATTGATAAAAGCGCAACCCCGGAAGCTCCCAAAAATCCGGTAAGCCCGGTTATCAATACTGACCTCGAAGAAGATGAAGACGCTTTTGAAAAGACTGAGCGTCCTCCCGTCGTCACCTTCCTCGGTCACGTTGACCATGGCAAAACCTCTCTGCAGGATGCAGTGCGGCACACCAATATCGTTGCCAAAGAAGCAGGAGCAATTACTCAGCATATAGGTGCTTCAACTATTACTTACAACGGGAAACAGATTACTTTTATTGATACTCCCGGACATGAAGCCTTTACCAGCATGCGTGCCAGAGGTGCAAATTCAACAGATATTGCCATCCTTGTTGTTTCCGCAACCGAAGGTTTCAAAGCTCAAACAGTTGAAGCTATGAATCACGCTCTTGCCGCCAAAGTTCCAATTATCGTTGCAATGAACAAAATGGACCTTCCCGATGCCGATCCGCAGAAAGTTATGCTGCACATGCAGCAGAATAATCTCATGTGCGAAGACTGGGGCGGTGAAGTCGGTACTGTTCCTGTTTCTGCCAAAACAGGGCAGGGGCTGAACGATTTGCTCGACCGTATCCTGCTTGAAGCTGAAATCCTCGAACTGAAAGCCCGCAGCAAGGGTAGAGCCAAAGGTGTCGTTCTCGAATCTCAGGTTGAATACGGTCTCGGTCCGAGTGCCAGCGTACTTGTGCAGCATGGAACGTTGAAAATGGGAGATCCCATTCTTTGCGGAACATGTTACGGCAAAGTCAAAACTCTGTTCGATGACAAAGGCAATCGTATCAAAAGTGCAGCTCCGAGTACCCCCGTCCGTCTTATCGGTTTGAATGCCGCTCCTGAAGCAGGTGATAAACTCATCGTCTGCCGCACAGAAAAAGAGGCTCGTCAGGAAGCTGAACGACGAATTGCTGAATTCCGTAATCAGCAGAATGCTCACAGTTCAATCAGTTCTGCCGAAGATTTGTTCAGCAAACTTAACAGTTCCTCCATCGAATCTCTGGATATTATCATTAAATCCGACGTCAAAGGTTCCGGTGAAGCAATCGCTCAGTCTTTGTCAAAACTTCCGTCAGAAAAAATCAAATGCAATGTTGTTGCCAACAGTGTCGGTGCAATCAGTGAAAATGACGTTATGCTTGCTGCCGCTTCCAATGCGCTCCTCGTCGGTTTCCACGTCCGTGTCAATCCCGGCGTAAATGATCTTGCCAAACGTCAGAATGTGGAGATACGTCTTTACAGTATTATTTATGAATTGCTGGAAGATATTACAGATGCTCTTGCCGGTAAACTTGAACCTGAAAAACGTGAAAAATCTCTCGGAGAAGCAAAAATTCTTCAGATTTTCAATCTCTCTAAAGGCGGAAAAATTTGTGGCTGCATGGTTGAAGAAGGCTCTGTAAAAGTCAGTGCAAAAGCTCGTGTTTTCCGCCGCAATGAGCTTATTTACAACGGTGAAATCGTTTCTCTCCGCCGTTTTCAGGATGACGTAAAAGAAGTCAAAGCAGGTCTTGAATGCGGTATCCGTCTGGACAACTTCGCAGATTTTGAAGAGGGCGATAAAATCGACTGTTTTGAAATCGAACTCAAAAAAGCTACTCTTTAAGGAGGTTTTATGGGTGATGTTGACAGATTGACAAGAGTCAATGAATTGCTTAAACGTGAAATTGCTGATAATCTGGAGAAATCTCTTCTTTTCAGTTCAAACGGCGCGCTGGTATCTGTTACTGAGGTCAAAACATCTGTTGACCTCAGAAATGCAACAGTTTTTATCAGTATTTTTGTTCCGAAAAACGGCAGTAAAGCCGAAATATGGAATGAAATTTTACAGAAGCGTATTGAAATTCAGCATAAAATCGCAAAGAATCTCAAATTCAAACATACTCCGGTAATCTCTTTCAAACTTGATGAACGTTTGGAGGAGGGGGACAGAGTACTTCAGCTTTTAAATGAAATGGAAGAAAATGAATAATTTGCAGGAAGCCGCTTCATTTCTGTATCAGTCAGATGATTTTTTGGTCGTATCTCATGTCAAACCTGACGGAGATGCGGCAGGTTCTGCATTGGGTATGACCCAATTTTTGCGGGATAACGGCAAGAAAGCAGATGTGCTTTTTGCTGATGATATTCCTGATAAATTCAAGATTTTGACCTCTATTGATTATTTACGCAATACAAATGATTGGAATACCGGAAAATATCAGACATTGCTGGTGCTTGACTGCGCACGTTCATTACGTTTGAATTCCCCCTGTAAAATAGAAAATTTCAACGGCAAAGTCATCAATATAGATCATCATATTGATAATGATGTCAATGCAAATATCAATGTTGTCTGCGGCAATGCAAGTGCGTGCAGTTCAATGTGTGCAGATATTGCCATGATTATGAAAAATGAATACAACTGGCATGTCTCTAAAGAATGTGCAACATTATTTTATCTCGGAATCGTAACTGATACAGGTTCTTTCCGCTTCTCAAATACCAATAAAGATACTTTTTTGTCCGCTTCTTTTCTGCTTGAATGCAGTGCTGACAGTGAGGCTGTCATAAATGCCGCATTCTTTTCCAAAAAAGAAAATCAACAGAAATTTGAAGCTGACATGATACTTAATTATATAAAACGTGATTTTAACGGCAAATATGTCTGGGCATATCTGCCGCAGGAATTATTTGATAAATACGGCTTTGATATGAAAGACGGAGAAGGGGTGATTGAATTTCTGCGCGAACTTGATGGCGGTATCATTTCTGTTCTGATTTATCCTAAAGATGATACTTTCAAAGTTTCTCTGCGCAGCAAAGATGCCCGTTATCCGGTTGGTCCCATTGCACGCAGTTTGAATGGGGGAGGTCACGAAATGGCTTCAGGCATTACAGCAAGAAACATTTCAAAAGATGAACTTATTAAAGCCTTGCAAACAAAGATCGGAGAACTTTTCAAATGAGATACCGTCCTGATAAACACCGTTTGCCGCCGTTTAATATGGACGGCGTTCTGCTGGTTGACAAAGCTCCGGACTGGACAAGTTTTGATGTGGTGAATTTTCTCAAAAACCGTTTTAATATTCCCAAAATAGGTCATTGCGGAACTCTTGACCCCGCAGCAACCGGGTTGTTGGTTATCGTATGCGGTAAATTTACACGTTTGAGCGGAATGTTGAGTGCAGACAGCAAAGTTTATGAAACACGCCTGCTGCTCGGTGTTAAAACCGATACCGATGATATGGAAGGAAAAATTATTGAAGAACGTCCGACTGATAATCTGGACAAATTAACTGTTGAAAAAGCAATTTATTCTTTCGTCGGAGATTCAATGCAAATTCCGCCAATGGTTTCAGCTATCAAAAAAGATGGCAAAAAACTTTATGAACTCGCACGCAAAGGTATTGAAATTGAACGTGAACCGCGACCGATACATATTTCAAAAATCGACATTCACAGCGTTGATTTGCCGGAAGCTCATTTTACAGTTCATTGTTCAAAAGGCACTTACATACGTTCTCTCTGTGCAGATATTGGTACAAAACTCGGCAATGTCGGAACATTGAAAGAATTACGCCGTACAGCCAGCGGAAAATTCTCAATAGAAGATGCCATAACTCTTGAAAAACTGAAAACAATGGAACAGAGTGACCTTGCAGTTCTTATGAGGCAGTTTCTGGTCGACAAACTTTCATTGGAAATGTTGGGAGGAAAATTATGAAATTATTCAGCAGTCAGGAATATGAAAGTGCCTTGCAGCAGATCATGCAGGAAAAAAATGCTGTTATTACCGTCAAAATGATTTGTGATTTTCTCGGTGTTGATCCGGAAAGTGAACGTTCAGGCGAAAGAATATGGCGTTTTTTAATGGGAGATGATGAACTTTTTTCGACAGATGATGAGCATTTTTACCGCAGAAGTGATTTTTTCAACGGAAAAACTTTTGTTGTTGTTCCGACAGAAAAAGAGATTGAAAATGATATTCTGATCATCGGTCACAGATTCCAAACTTTCATGGACCCTGAAATATTTCCGAGTGATCTTATAATAAAATCCGGCAGAAAAAATATTGCAAAAAAACTTATAACTGAAAATTTGCAGGAACTTTTTCCCTATCACATGCTTATGGGGGCGGAGCAAATATCAGACTTTTTTGTCAGTGAAGACAATGCAAATATAAATAAGTCCGGTTACAATGTGAAAATCCGTCTGAATGTGCTTGATATGAAGGATTTTTACGTTGAAAAAGATATGAAATTCGGAGATGCCCTCTGTTTTACGATTCAGAATTACAGCAAAGGTATTTTTGAAATTTCCAAAATCGAATCCGAAAAACGTGATTATGAAAAAGTAAATTTGTGGTGCAGAAAATTTGAAGAAAAAATCGGTGAAGTCGCAGATAAATTTGAAACTTATCTGGATCTTCCTGAACAGTTGCGTATGGCATTTTTTATGGGAGATGACGTTTTTTTCGGAAGTGATGGTGCATCACTCGATGAATTTATCCGTTCTGCTGAAAATGTTGAAATAATTTTTGAATCAGATCATACTGTACTCGTTCGCAAAGAGGATGAAACAGAAGAAAACTCTTCCGCGCTTGAACTTCCGGAAGGAATTTCTCTGTCTGCCGGAGAGAGTTCATCTTTGCCGGCGATTTTAAAAGCGATCGGCAGTTCTCTCTCTGAAGTTGAAATAGATTCATACATTCTTGAAAGCTGTTTTGACCGGGACAAGGATTTTACTGCATTTCTGAATAAGGTTTTTGATTTTGAAAAACTTGATTTTACAGATGAAGCCCAGAAAACAGTATTTTTGAATTTTCTGGAAGAACGGTTTGAGCGTTTGAGTGAGAATTACAACCGTTTCAACGATGAAGAAAAAGCTCCGCTGCGAAGTAGAATTCTGGAAATCGTAACAGCCAGAAATGATTTTTTCAATTACCTCAAAACTCTTGAAATAGATGAAGATAAAATTCCAAAAGATGAGATGAAAAAAATCGTTTCCGGCGCAATGCATTTGAACTCAATACTGCAAATGCTCAATGATGAACGGCATGACTTGTCTGAAGAGGATAAAGATGCAATATTTGAAGCTGTGGAATCAGCAGAGGATATTCTCAATGATTCAATGGAAACTCTTGAGATGGCATTGAAAATATAATAACATTATCTATATAAGGAAAATTATTATGGCA
>JAFVPG010000191.1 GCA_017505415.1 Lentisphaeria bacterium
CCTGTATACCATCAGAAAAAGGAATGACAATACCCCTGCTCCGATCATAGTATAAATAATATTGACAATAAAACGCAAGTTTTCAAAAATATTTTTCTCTCCGCTCATTCTTTCTCCTCCTGACTGCGCTCAAAGGCTTTCACAACCAATGTGCCGGTCATTTGTTCAAAGCTGATCCCCGCAACTTTTGCCGCTTTCGGCACCAGACTCGTTGCAGTACAACCGGGAATCCCGTTACCCTCAAGGAAATACGGCACTCCATCAGCGGTCACAATAAAATCAACACGCAAAATATCACGGCATCCGGCTTTTTTATAAAATTCAAGAGCATAATCCGATGCTTTTGCAACAACTTCATCACTCAAACTTTTTACCGGACAGAAATACTGTGTTCTTCCATTTTTGTAAAGGTATTTTGCATCATAATCATAAAATTGAGACGGACTGGCGATCTCGATTGCCGGCAAAACCGTATCATTTACAACCGGAACTGTTATTTCCACCCCTTTTACAAACTCTTCAGCCAATATTTCAGGAGCAAATTTGAATTCCCGTTCCAGTGCAGCTTCAAAATCTTCCGCTTTTTTAACAAGTTCAATACCAATCGTTGATCCCTCATTGGGCGCTTTAAGTACCAGCGGGAAAGTAAAATCAGCAGGAAGTTTTCTGTTTTCAGCAGTCAATATGCACCATTTTGCAGTCGGAATGGAAGCTGAATCCGCAAGTTTTTTGGACTCGATTTTATCCATTACCAATTCGCATGCGGCACTTCCTGAACCGACAAAAGCAATATTTTCCTGCTCCATAAGCTCCTGAATACCGCCGCCCTCACCGAAACCGCCATGCAGAACGACATAGACAACATCGGCACGGCGCATTTCATCTGTGACTTCACACTTCTGCAAATCAATTTCAGCAACATCATAATTGCCATTGCGCAGAGCCTGAGCCACTGCCGCTCCTGACCGCAGAGAAACTTCACGTTCACTGGAATTGCCGCCTTTTAAAACTGCAACTTTCAACGGAGCAGGAGCAGCAAGCAATTCTTTTTCTGATTCCGGATTCATGAAAATCACTTCAGGGACAAGATAAACATTAAACATTTCCGCAACTGACTGACGGGCTTTTTTCATTAAATCAAGTACATCTTTTTCACTTGCATTATCAAAATTGACAATGAAATTTGCATGTTCTTCACTGATTCTTGCCCCGCCGGAAAGAGTTCCTTTCAAATTAACCATATCAATCAATTTACCGGCGGAATCTTCTGAAGAAATGTTTTTGAACATACAGCCGGCTGTACGCCCTTTGGGTTCATGACTGCGGCGGAGTTCAAGTTCCTGCTGTACTGCCTTTTTTTCAACCTCCGATACAGCGGGGACCAGACGCATAGATGCGCCGGTAATGATAACATCTTCAGGCAGAGAAGTATGGCGGTAGCTCCATTCAATATCTTCTTTTACTGCATGATAAACCGAACCGTCACGATAACAGCCGAAAATTTCAACAACATGATTTGCCATATCATCTTCACGGGCGCCTGCATTCATACGCACTGCACCGCCAATGCCGCCGGGAATTCCTGCCAATGAAGCCATCCCGCCAAGCCCCTGTGCAATACCATACTGTATGACTTCTATCAATTTAACTCCGCAACCGGCACAAATAACATCTCCGATATGAGATATTTCTCTGAAACTTCCCTGCTTGAGAACAATTACAACTCCTTTATATTCAGCATCACAGCCAATTACATTACTGCCGCCGGAGATAACGAAATACGGAATTTTACGTTCAAAAAGAGTTTTCAGCAGTTGTGCAAGTTCAATATCATTGTCAGGATAAGCCGCAACCGGAGCTTTTGAGCCGCAGCCGAGAGTTGTAAGTTCGCTGTACGGCACATCAAAACGGAATTTTATCTGCGGCAGAAGTTCTGCGATCTCTCTCATTTTTTTCCTCCGTACATTTGGGCAGGATCTTTCAGAACAGCTTCAACTTCAACGAGTTCGCCGTTCTCATCGACTTTGCGGTAAAAACAGCTTTCATGCCCTGTATGACATGCGACATGACCGATTTGATTGACCTTGAGCAGAATACAATCCAAATCACAATCAAGATAAATTTCTTTGACCTCCTGCACATTGCCGCTCTCCTCTCCCTTGCGCCACAATTTCTGACGGCTGCGGGAAAAATAAACAGCACGTCTGGTACGGCAGGTCTCAAGCCATGCCTCTTCATTCATAAAAGCCATCATCAGCACTTTGCCGCTCTCATAATCCTGTGCAATGGCAGGCAACAAACCGCCCTCTTTGGCAAAATCCGGTTTAATCATATATATAATCCTTTCATTTTCAAATATTTGCAATTCTGCGGCAACACTTGCGTGCCTCTTGCAGAATTTCATTTTCACCTTCAATAAATTTGTGCAGCATCAGAATATCCCCTCCGCAAATAACTGTGTCTATACAGCTTGAATCAGCAGAATAAACCATATTTGACACAAAACTGTAATTCGCCACCATCAACGGATTATTTAAGTCTACCAGCAGACAATCCGCAACTTTGCCGACGGCAATTTCTCCGCCGTCAATACCGAAAGCCTTCGCTCCGTTACAGGTTGCCGCCTTGAAAATATCTGTATCTTTGCCAACTTCCGGATCATGCGCCTGACGTTTGGCGGACAATGCGGCAAATTTTATCTCCTCAAGCATGGATATATTGTTATTTGAACATGCACCGTCAGTGCCGATGGTTATTTCACATCCGTATTTCTCGACTATCTCCTGATAATGAAACGAACCGGAACCGAGTTTCATATTGGAACACGGATTATGCGAAATATGCGCCCCTCTGTCCCGTATAAGTTCAATATCTGACGGTGTAAGAAAAAGAGAGTGGGCAAGTATTGTTTTGGGACCAAGAACGCCAATCGAATCAAGATATTCCGCAGGGGTCATCCCATGTTCTTTCTGACAATTTTCCAACTCTGAACGGGTTTCAGCCAGATGAATATGCAAATGATAATTTTCTGATCCGGATTTGCAGGCGGCACTATGCAGTTTTTCACGGCTGACACTGTAAATAGCATGCGGAGCAAGTGTCAAACGTATTTTGCCATCCTCTTCTATCCATGAACGTTTTTCCTCAAGTTCCTGATTGACAGCGTTATTTCCCGCTTCAGCTTCAGCATCGGCACCGGAGAGAAAAAGCATTCCGACAGCGGCGCGCAGTTTCATCTCTTTTGCCGCCTTTATCGTTTCCATCGGATACCAGTACATATCATTGAAAAAAACAGTTCCGGTACGTATCATCTCCAGCATGGCAAGTTTACTGCCGACATAAATATCATGAGGAGTAAGTTTTGCTTCCACCGGCCAGATATATTCCTGAAGCCACTTGAAAAGATTCATATCATCGGCATAACTGCGGAGCAGAGTCATTGCCGCATGGGTATGCGTATTGTAAAAAGCGGGAGAAACAGCAAGATTTCCATTGCAGTTTATCACTCTGCAATCTGCCGGGGCTTTGACAGAATCAGCAATTTTACTGAACATGCCGTTTTCGATGAGAACATCGCATGTTTTTCCGTTATGAACTGTATTTTTCAGCAATAGAGAAGTATTTTCCATAATATTATTCCTGACAAGAATATTTTTCAAGCATATCCAATTCTTTATTTATAATACCATGTTTGCGGACAATATTCAAGTAAAAATCATTTATTTTTTCATCGGGCAAAATAAATTTTTCTCCGTCAGCGGCATTGAAAAGGATTTTCATTCCCGCATTGTGCAAAGCCATAGTCGGATCAATAAATTTCAAATGTGTCGGCTCTTCCAGAATGAAATTCAACGGCTGATTGTCATTAAGGATACGTTTTTTGCTTATCAATCCGGCAAATTCATCCTCAACTCCGATATTGGCAATCAATGCATCTGATTTTACAAGTTTCTGCAAATCAAGTGTTTGAGTCAATCCGCCATATATCCCGGTGGCACTGACAACGCAGAATGCATCTGCTGTCAAATCATCTATCTGCCGCCGGTCAAAACGGCTGACCATATGAAATTTATGCGGAACAGAACGATTCTGCCAATCATCTACAGCATAGACATCTGCTCCATTTTCAGCACAATACATCGCCACTCCAAAACCAACCTTGCCACAACCGAAAATAATGATTTTTCTCCCACGCAAATCGCCATATCCGAGCTTCTGCATTGCCCGCAGAAAGCCATCACCTGTTCCGAGAGCGGTCTCTATACTTTTGATTCTGCTTGAGTCTGCGAGAAAAACTTTTTTATTTTTATCCTGATACTGATAAAATCCTGACCGTGTAAGTTCAGAAACTCCATATTCTGTCTCTACATCAGCATTAACTCCGGCACAGTCAAGTACGAAATCAAAAGTTTCATCAGCAGTTCCGTTTTCAACCGTCCGGACTCCGATACTGCGGAGAAATGCAACAATTTCTGCATCATAAGGAATCTTGCCGCCATATCCGACTGTCAAATCCATACCGCATGCCAGCATCACCAGATATTTATTGAGAGTATTGCGGAAAACCGGAGTTGCATCCAGAACTTTTTTGCCTTTCAAAAAACTTTCAGTGCTGAAAAGTTCAATCTGCGCTTCAAGTGCCGGACGTTCAGATACGCTGTAAAATCTGCTCAAAAAATCTTTTATAATATTTTCCATATCAGGCAAAGTCCTTTTTGAGCAGAGGTATAAGTTTCTCAACATCTCCGGCACCGATAACTGCAGTCAAAACTTTGCCGCTCCCGCTTGAATTCCATACAGAATGAAGCTTTGGTTCATCAGCAAAAGACAGAAACTCACCATTTGCAAGCTCCGCCGCCAAATCCTCCGCTCCCGGAGTTCCGTATTCATTCCATGCCGCAAAAACCGGCACGATATACGCCCGGTCGGCTTTTGACTCAATGACTTCAACAAAATCAGAGAAATATTTCTTCAACCGGGCATAACGGTGCGGTTGGAAAATAATGTGCAATTTATAATCAGGATACATCTCATGCAAATAATCCAATGATGCCGCAAGTTCCGCAGGATGATGTGCATAATCCTCCAGCAAAATACGTTTCTCATCCTGTTCATGTATTTTCATACGGCGGTCAACACCTTGAAAATCAGCAAGATATGACATATTCGCATCAAATCCGAGATATTCAATTACTTTCATTGCAAGCACAGCATTGAGCCTCATGAATCCGCAAAAGGGGACTTCCGCATCTTTTTCCGGCAGTGCAATGACAATACGTTTATCAGCAAATGGGGCAGAGATTCCATTCAATATTGGAATATCATAATGTATAATAACCCGTGCATTTCTGCAAAAAAGCTGAAATTTTTCAAACTGTTCTTTTTCCTGCTCTTGGCTCCACGCATGATCCGCATCATAATTGGTAATAACTGCCACTGTCGGGTGCAGCAGAGAATGACTGTGGTCACTCTCATCAGCTTCTGTGACAAAAATAGAACCGTCTCCTGCGCTGTAAGGCAAAGAACCGTCCTGCAAAGTTCCGCCTATCAGACAACCGGTATTTATGTTCTGTTTGCGCAAGACATGAGTTATCATTGCACTCACGGTACTTTTGCCATGTGACCCGGCGACTGCGGCTGATCTTTCATAACAGGGAAGTATCTGTTCAGCCAGAAACTGTCCCCTGCGGAAACACGGGATACCGCGCTTTTCTGCCGCAAGCATTTCAGGATTATCAGCAGAGGCAGCAGAAGTATAAATCAAAGCATCGGCATCAGACGGCAAATTTCCGGCGGCATGACCGTAAAAAATTTCCGCACCTTTTGAACGCAAAAACTCCGACTTGGAATTTTTTTCCAAATCGGAGCCAGATACACAAATGCCCTGTTCCAAAAGTATTCCACCTATAGCGAACATGCCGACTCCGCCGGAGCCGACCAGATGCACATGGCGGAATTTTTTGAAACCTTCCGACATATAATATGCTTATTTCTTGCAGAATTCTGCAATCTTTTCAACAACATATTCACGCATTTCATCGGTGCTTTCGGGATAGATGGGCAGAGCCATGATTTCACCGGTAATGCGTTCACTGACAGGATGATCGCCAACTTTGCCGCCGAGTTCTTTGAAGCAATTCTGGAGGTGCAGTGACAGAGGATAGTAAACAGCACAGCCGATACCGTTATCAGCCAGGAACTGTTTGAGAGCATCACGTTTGCCGTCTGCAACACAGATACAGAACTGATTATAAATATGACGGGTTGAATATGCAGCTTCCTGCGGCAGCGCAATTTGACCTTCCAAACCGGCAGCGGCAAAAAGTTTACGGTAATGTGCAGCATTTTTCTGACGGGCTTCACTCCATGAATCCAGATAGCGGAGTTTGATTGAGAGAACTGCCGCCTGCAAAGCGTCAAGACGGAAATTGCCGCCGACATAATCATGGATATAAGTACCGCTCTGACCGTGATTGCGGAAAATCTTGAGCAGTTTATATTTTTCTTCATCAAGGGCAGTTACTGCACCGCCGTCACCGAAACAGCCGAGGTTTTTGCTGGGGAAGAAAGAGAAACAGCCATAATCACCGATTGAACCGACACGTTTGCCTTTGTATTCGGAACCGATAGCCTGACAGCCGTCTTCGATGACAATGAGGTTATGTTTTTTGGCAATTGCCATGATGGGGTCCATATCGGCACTCTGACCGAACAGATGTACAGGGATTATTGCTTTGGTTTTTGAAGTGATTTTTTCTTCGATTTTAGCAGGATCGATATTGAAAGAAACAGGGTCGATGTCAGCGAAAACAGGTTTTGCACCTACACGGACGATAGCACCGACAGTTGCAAAGAAAGTGAACGGAGTGGTAATAACTTCATCCCCTGCTCCGATACCTTCGACCATGAGAGCGATGATGAGGGCATCTGAACCGGAAGTTACACCACAGCAATAAGGAGCCTGACAATATTCTGCGACTTCGCTTTCAAGTTTTTCAACTTTCGGTCCGAGAATAAAACGCTGGGATTCGCAGACTTCAAGCATTTCTTTGACGATTTCATCTTTCATGGAAAGATACTGACCTTTCAAATCAAGCAACGGTACATTCATATTGTATATCCTTACTTTTATAGGGTTAAAAAACTTTATTATAGTAATGTATCACTTTTAAGAAGATTTTCAACATGTAAATGCAAAAAAATTCATTTTCTTCCTTGCGATTTATGCAATACAGAGTTATATTTTGCGTCATGTAACACTTAATTGATAAAAATAAGGATTTTTCTGCTATGAATATCGGTGATAAATTTGAAGCAAGAATTGAGAAAACAGTCTTCGGCGGTGATGCATTCTGCAAAGCTCCGGACGGCATGGTCGTTTTTGTCGCAAATGCACTCGCAGGCGAATTATTGCACTTGGAAATAAAATCTGTCAAAAAAAGTTTCGCAAAGGCAAAAATTCTGAAAATCGTCGAGCCGTCTCCTGACCGCATTGAACCGGTTTGCAAATACGCAAATGTCTGCTGCAACTGCAAATATCTGTGCATGGATTTTGCCGCTGAAAACAAAACGAAACATGAACAGCTCCAAGATGCAATACTGCGGGAATCTCCCGAAGATATTACTGCACTCGCTCCTGAAATCGTAAGCGGAGCAGAATTTCATTACCGCAACAAGGTTTGTTTCCATGCCCATCGTGTAGGAAATCTGTTGGATTTAGGCTATGTCAAATCTGACAATGTAAGTGTCTTTGATGTAGATAAATGTCTGCTGCTCAATGAGAAAATCCAATCTCAATACGATGAAATACGTTCAAATATCTCCGTTATGCATTCTCTCCGTGACGGAATGGAACTTACTATCCGTTACGCTTCAGGCAAAGATGAAGTAACTTTCTGGCGCAATTCTCCCGACAAGCGTGCTTCATGGCTGAAAGAAAAGCTCTCCTGCGGCATGTTTTCAGTACCGCTCGGCAACTTTTTTCAGGTAAATAATGAAATCGCTGACAAACTGCTCGAAACAACCGCTTCATGTGTGTCAGAATCCAACGCACAACAACTGCTCGATCTCTATTGCGGCGCCGGCTTTTTCTCTTTCGGCTGTGCTGCCAAATGCCCTGAGCTGAAACAGATTTACGGTGTGGAAATTGAAGAAGCCTCCATCGAATGTGCAAAATTCAATCTGAAATCATTTGAAAATATTCAAAGCTCCTTCTTCGCCGGTGATTCCGCTAAAAAACTCCCCGATATTCTGAAAAAACTTAACTCAAATACCTGCGTTATCGTCGATCCGCCACGCAATGGATTGGATGCAAAACTTCCTGCAATGCTCGGCAAAACAGAAGCTGTCAAGTCAATAGTTTATATCTCCTGCAACCTTGCAACCTGGGCAAGAGATCTGCACCGTCTGAAAAAATACGGCTTCAAATTACAAAAAGTTCAAGGATTCAATATGTTCCCGCGCACAGGACACTTTGAAATATTTTCGTACTGGACAAGATAACAAATGGAAAAATTTAATATTCCTGCGGATAACAGCGGACACCGCAAAAGGCTGCGCGAAAAATTTCTTTACGGCGGCGGACGGGCATTGCATAAATATGAAAAACTTGAACTTCTGCTTACTTACTGCATACCGAGACGTGATGTCAAACCACTGGCAAAGAAATTGCTGAACCATTTCGGCTCTGTGCAGAATTTAATGAATGCCTCCGTCAAAGAATTGACCGCCTTTAACGGCATCACGGAGCGCACCGCATGTATGATACTGATGCTTAAAGATTTATGCTGTACATATCTCGAAGAGGAAATGCTCTCAAAACCTCTTATCAAAAATGCAACAGCAGCAATCAATTTCGCAAAAATGAAAATCGGCGGCAGCAAAAAAGAATCATTTATGCTTATTTTCCTCGACAGCCGCAACTGTATTCTCGGCTATGAATGTGTTCAAAACGGCACAGTAGATCACACTTTTATGTATCCGAGAGAACTTGTAAGTATGTGTATCAACTATAATGCCGTCGGCGTAATCCTGATACATAATCATCCTTCAGGTCTGTGCATGCCTTCAAAAGAAGATTTTGACATGACCATACAAATAAAAAAGACTTTGACTCCAATAAAAATTACATTGCATGACCATATAATTGTCAGTGCATCAGATTTTTACAGCATGCTTAATGCAGGAAAATTATAAATAAACTGCAGTGTTTTTTTTTACAATTTCTTGCCTTTTTTATTTTATGAGTGTATATTACCTGTAAAGTAAAAAATAGTAACCTGAACAAAGAAGAATGATTATGGTAAATACAAATAATATCAATATTGCCGACAGGAGTGTACTATCGTCTCCGGGACAGATACGTTCCGAACTGCCGCTGTCTATTGAAGCTGCAATCAAAGTTGCCAAAAGCCGTGAAGTCATCCGGGATATTCTCGATGGAAAAAACAAAAAACTCATGATGATCGTAGGTCCGTGTTCCATTCACGATCCCGATGCAGCTCTCGAATATGCCCAGAAATTAAAAGAACTCGCAGACAGAGTAAGTGACCGTATTTATATGGTAATGCGGGTATATTTTGAAAAACCCCGTACCACTATCGGCTGGAAAGGACTCATCAATGACCCCGATATAAACGGTTCTTACAATATTGACAAAGGCCTTTTCATGGCAAGAAATCTGCTGCTGCAAATCATTGACATCGGCTTGCCGGTTGCTTCGGAAATGCTCGACCCGATCATCGCTCAATACCTCGCAGATTCAGTCAGCTGGGCAGCTATCGGCGCCCGAACAACCGAAGCTCAAACCCACCGCCAGCTCGGCAGCGGTCTTTCCATGCCGGTCGGATTCAAAAATGCCACCGACGGTTCATTCAAAATCGCTCTCGATGCAGTGACTACGGCAAAAAGCAGCCACAACTTTATCGGTATCCTTGAAGACGGCCATGTAGGAGTTTTCCGTACCAAAGGCAATGAATACGGTCACATAGTTCTGCGCGGCGGCCCGCAGCCGAATTACGAGGCTGAACATATTGCTTTTCTCCGTGTAGCTCTCAAAAAAAACAACCTCAAACCGATGATCGTTGTCGATTGCAGCCACGCAAACTCTCACAAAGATTACCGCAAACAACGTGTCGTGCTTGAAGATGTAATTTCACAAATCGTTGATGGCGAAGATATTATAAAAGGTGTAATGCTTGAAAGCTATCTTGAATGCGGCAATCAACCCATCAAAAGCGGAGTCAAACCGTCTTCCAGAATCTCCATTACTGACGGCTGTATAAGCTTTGAAGAAACTGAAGAACTGGTACTTAAAACTTATGAACGTCTGGGAGAACGTCAATAATTCAGGAAAACGATATGGGCTTGTTCAATAAATTCAAAGCAGAAAATCTTGAACAGGAATTTCTCAAACTTATCAAAGGAAAAAATCACAATGCTTCCGGCAAATTCATGCTCGGATTGCTTTTTGTCGCCTCCAGATTTTACCGTGCCGCTGTTCAAACCCGTCACTGGTTATATGACAACCGCATAATACGGAACCGCTCCATAGGATGTCTGGTCGTCAGTATCGGCAACCTTTCATGCGGCGGAACAGGCAAAACCCCGGTCGTGGAAGTTTTCGCCCGCAGTATCAGTTCACAGGGGCGCAAAGTCGCCATACTCAGCCGCGGATACCGCAGCAAAAAACGGACTTTCTCCGAAAAGATGGCTCACCGTTTTGCTCATAAAAAAATTGAACTGCCTCCACGAATCGTTTCCGACGGCAATGATTTGCTCTTAAATGCCCGTGAGGCAGGTGATGAGCCTTACATGCTCGCCTCAAACCTCAAAAATGTTTCAGTGATCGTTGACAAAGACCGTGTAAAATCAGGTCTGTATGCCATTGAAAATTTCAATACAGACGTACTTATCCTTGATGACGGTTTTCAATATCTGATGCTGAAACCGCATATCAATATCGCTCTGGTAGACTCAACCGATCCTTTCAGCAACGGGCATGTACTGCCAAGAGGACTTCTACGGGAACCGGTCAAAAATATCCGCCGTGCAGACTATATTTTTCTCACCAAATCCGATGGCAGTCACAAGCTCAAACATCTGCGGACTTTTATCCGCCGCTACAATAAACGTGCGGAAATCATTGAGTGCTGTCACAAGCCGCAATATCTTGACGATGTATTCCATCGCGGCAGCAGACTCGAACTTACAGAACTGAAAAACACCAAAGTTGCCTCAATTTCCGCTATCGCATGCCCCGCAAGTTTTGAGCGTTTTCTGGAGGAACAGGGAGCAGAAATCGTCGAACGTATCCATTACGCCGACCACCACGCATACACCGAACAGGAAATCATAGATTTCATAAATACCGCAAAAAAAGCAGGAGCTAAATACATTCTTACTACGGAAAAAGATGCCGTCAGAATCCCGAAAATCGACCGTCTGGATATTCCAATGCTTTTTCTGCGTATTCAAATCGACATCCTCAACGGACAGGAAAACTTTGAACAATGCATCAAACGTATATGCTTTATCTGATAATGAAATATGCTTGTGTCCGGTCTCTTTTTCTCAAACCGCCGGAAATATCAGTCTGACTCAAATATATGACAAGCCGAAACCGAGAATTGCTGCAATTATCATCAGATACATGACTGAAAGCCGGGTAAATTTCTGCAAACAGAATATCAACACAAAAATCACTGTCCCCACCCATGATATGCCGAAGTCAGAAATCTTCCCTTTCCATAAAGTCGAAAAAGGCGCTGTGAAAATTGACGTTTCAGCAAAAAATATTACCGCTGAAAATATCAACCCCAGCGTAACAGCACGGATACATTGAAGAACACTTTTGAAATACCGGTTGTCTTTTATTTTATCCAATGAATAAACCAAGAGAATAATCAGAATCAATGACGGCAGAACCACTCCGAACGTCGCAAACAATGATCCCCAGAAACCGCTCTGCTGATAACCGATATAAGTCGCCGCATTCAATCCTATAGGACCGGGAGTAACCTGCGCCAATGCAATAAGATTGGCAAATTCATTGCCGTTAATAAGTGCGCCTTTGGTGACAAGTTCGTATTGAAAAAGCGGAATCATGGCATAACCGCCGCCGAAAGTAAGAACCGCAATTTTGACAAAAAGCAGAAACAGTTCAAACGGATTCATTTTGATGCCTCACTTTTTTTTGCCATGCAAACTGTCAACAGAACATTCAATGCTCCGACAATACCCCCGCCGATAATTACATAAATAAGATTTATATCTGTAAAAATCAACAAAATAAATGCAATCACTGTCAGTACTGCAGTAAGTTTGTTTTTCAAAATCGTTTTGCTCATTTTGAGCGCAGAATTGAGTATCAATGCAGAAACTCCGGCACGCACCCCCATAAACGCATTGTCAATATGAGGCCCTGACAGCTGACTCATCACC
>JAFVPG010000192.1 GCA_017505415.1 Lentisphaeria bacterium
AATGTGTTTGACAATTTGTCCTAACACTGCCATATTATGTTCTTGAGGATTCATGATTTTCTCCTTTGGATTGTAGCAGAGAAAAAGGTAGCATGAATCCTCTTTTTTGTCAAATCAGAAAAATTTTATGGGATATCTATGTCACAAAAAAGAAGATTTATCACAGATGGAATTTAGCAGGAAAATGCTTTGAAAGCCTCTCCGTATCAACGGACAGAAGGGCGAACCGGCTATGCCTGCGGAATCCAAGATGACGGACACCGCAGAGTGTTGGGGGTAAGTGTAGAACTTTCAGAAGCAGAAGTACATTGGAGAAAGTTTCTGGAATCGCTTTCAGCGCGTGGACTTCATGGTGTTGAAATGAAAAGTCCGCTTGCTTTAAAAAGAGCTGATAGATGATAAGCAGTGTCCACTCTCTGTGCCTTTCAAACTTCAGCCACAGCCCAAAGCTCAAAGTTCCGCTCACGCTCCATAAAATGGCTAACGTCCTCTGCAAATGCAGCCCAGCAGACAAAGCGCCAACATAAAAAAATTGACTGCCCATATTCCGGCAATTCCATTATTGATTTTCATTTCATCTTTTTCTTTTCTGCCGCGCCACAACATAAAACCGTATGGCACGAACATAAATATCACCCAACCGGCGGCGACTGCAAAGATTGAAAATATACTGTTGGATTCCCCTGCTTGAATTTTAGCAAGCTGCCAGACAGCTGTCCCGGTAAATAGCAGAAAACCGCCTGGAGCTGCAGCAAGCAGCAGCAAGTTTTTAAGAAATCCGGAAAACTTCTCCCGAAGTGTTCCCAATATAAGTGCCGAAATGGAAAACACCGGCATAAAAAAAAGAATCACCGGAAATATAAGGAAACAGCCGACTGTATTCAAACTTTTTTCAAGAAAAAACTTGTCTGCAAGAAAAATACCGTTTGTTACGCCTTGGTAATAAAGCACTGCAGTTAACGTTCCGTCAAAAAGTAATACTGTACTTATCCCACAGATCATTTCTTGCCAATTCAACAGATTTTCTTTTTTCTGTATCTTGAACAATGGAAATATAAACGGCACAATGCCCAATGTTCCCCATATGGTGTATGCCGCCAAACCCCAGAGAGAATAACGAAGCAAAATGGCTGAGCCGAGTATCAACCACACCAAAGAAATGGCTGATTCTGATAAGAATTTTATGACTCCGGACCATTTATTGCGTTCGCTGGCATAAATAATACCAAAGATTGTTGTCATCAGACAAACAAATTGTATGATGGCAGCAAATAATATTCTGATAAAAGAATTTTCCAAGCTGAACATAACATTTCCACGCTAAAATCTCATATTAAGATAAACCTTCAGGCAATATTTTACAAGGTATTATTTTTCCAACTTGAAATTATTTTTTTCAAATTCATTAATAATTTTCAGTATCATTAAGCAAAGATCAAAAAAAGGACCGTTTTCAGGCCCCAACAGGCGATTTCCCAGTGATGTGGTATCTTTCTCATCATTGCCCCACTTGTAATAAGGAAGAACGTCAACGACTGGATGCAAAATTATAGTATTCATGAAATCAAGCATGCTGCTGATATTGTCGCTGGGCGGAAAATAATTATAAGTGCCAATATTTTCAATATCTGTTACGATTTTTCCCTGACTGTTAAAAATAATCTCCTGTCCGGTTTCTCGTGAATGAAACTTTACATTATCTTTTTGTCCTTTGTTTCTATGATACAAATTTTGACTGTCAGGGGCCCGGACAAATCCTCGTCGTATTGCTTCTTCCGGTGATTGAGGTAATGCCCATGGCTGCTGCATTGGATTATTCAATCTGTCATAATGCCATTTTTTAAACGATTCTTCAATTTTTTGCATGGGCGAAAGCCAGGATTTGAGTTCTTCAAATACGGTATTGAACCCAATGTTTTCCATTTTTTCTTGCAAAAATTTGTCTACCTGCTCTATTTTTTTCATTGTCCAAAGACCAATCTGAAGGGTAGTGACCATAGTATTCAGTTTTGTACGTGCGACTGTTGAGGTTACTTTTTCTTCAAGAACTTTACCATTTTCAATCACCTTCGTTGTTTGATAAACAGCAGGAAGTGCGGTCAGAACGGCATTGGCTGCATGTGTTACGGTATGATTTTTTATCTCTCTATCGCATTCTGCCAGCAACTGAGTTGCTTGGGCAGCAATTTGGTTGCCGTAATTGATAAGCAGTGTCTTGATTTTTTGCACATCCTCCTGATAGGATACTACTTCTGCCTTTGTTAGTAATTCATATTTACAGCGGCAATTTGGATGAATGGGCAACTGCGGTTTGTCCGCAGCATCGGCGCGAAAGATTTTTCCGTGATGTTCCAGACAGGCTTTGCAGCTGTTGGGACCTTTATCTGAAACAAACCGAACAAGTTGGGGTTCTGTTTTTCCCTGAAGCATTTGCATGATTTTGTCGAGTTCCATTGTGTTTTCCTTTGTTTTGCTTGTTGTATCGGGACACCATGTCTGTCCTTCTATAATAAACACACTTTGTCACCCTGCAAAATGAAAAAAAAGAAGACTGGAATTGTACCATTTGTCAAATTCGCTAAAAGTT
This sequence comes from Lentisphaeria bacterium, assembly GCA_017505415.1. Lineage (GTDB taxonomy): Bacteria > Verrucomicrobiota > Lentisphaeria > Victivallales > Victivallaceae > RGIG5270. The sequence continues at coordinate 2,588 of JAFVPG010000192.1, forward strand.
TTAAATGGACCTGATGGACCTGATAGACTCCATGGACAACTTTACGCATTTGAGTCCATCAGGTCTATCTGGTCCACCCGGTCCATAAAATGCCGGTTTATGCCCCATACACGTTGTAAAATATAAAACTGCCCCTTCCTTACCCGCAATAACGGGAAAACTTTATCCGGTTTCATGTTATTACGCCGTGACAAGCAAGCGAATGAACTGAGCGGCTGTCGCAAACCAGGCTCCTGAGTTTTGTACTGCAACGGCACCTTTTTTACCCTCTGTTCAGTACCTTTGAATACACAATTTTCAGCATCCGTTTTGTTAAAAATGCCTGTTTCTAATTTATCATTGAGTTTGTAAAATACAAATCAATTCCCGGAGATTTCAATATTGTCCTCACCGGAATTTTGCATTTTAAAGAGCTGTTTTCAAGTTTCAGTGTTCGGGTTGTCAGAGACTTCATTCTCCCAATCCGCGGATGATATAGAGCGCACAGTATTTCCCGGTGTATTCGGCAACTGCGCCGAAGCCTTTGCCAAGGTCTTTGTAAAAGGCTTTGCCGGAGATGATTTGTTTTTGCGTATCTTCTCTGCCGTTGAAACGCAAGACAACTGTTTTTTCCGGCAACGGAGTGAAACCTTTGGCGGGAAGGGCACTCAAAAATTGTTTGTACGGAGTGTCGGTGCCGTCCAAACTTTTAATCCGAATGCCGCCGCTGCCTTCTGCGCCGACGGCAACTTTTTCCGGCAGGGAGGGAAAGACTTTTTTAAAATCAAATCCTGCCCGGTTATGATACATGTTTTGCAGCATTTTAAGATTGGCAGTAAGTTTTATATCCCGGACGCACGAAGCAATTCCGCCCCAAATAAAAAGCAATGTCAGCACAAGTGCCGGAATCCGCCAGCTTTTCCAATTGCCGAAACGCAGGGCAAGAGCAAGCGGGATACAAGACCACAGCTGCCAGATATTTCCGCTTCCAACGAAAAGGAAATTCAAAATACCGATAACGGCTCCGATAAAAAATCCAGCCCGCGCCAGACGATTTTCCCAACCGTCGGGCGGAATGTTGGGGGCATTTTCTCCCTTTTTACGGCGGAAAAAGATCCAATAGAGTATTCTCTGCACCAACAGTGTTACAGGCGTAAGTAAAATCACCCAGACAACTTGAGCAACAACGCCCCTTTTGCGCGGACGGTAACCGTCTTTGGCGTATTCTCTGCGGACATCTGCGGGCATACGGTTGATATTATAAGTTTTCTCCCCGTTTGCGGATGAGGGCTGAACAACGGCATAGCGTTCGCGTAATTCCATCCGGTAATGCCAGCCGCACCATGTAAAAGCCGCACTGAGAATATAAAAAATCAAAAATGCAGCCGAAGTCAGCAAAAACTGTTTCCGCTTGCGTAAAATGATCACACCAAACAGCCATGTCAGCCACAAAACAAACAAAAGCGGCAGCAGATATTTGCCGCTTTCGTAAATCCAGTTGAAAATTTTTATATCAAACGGAATATCCATATTTTACAGTCTTTCTTTTGAAGAAAATATCACAGACCGTGAATATAGCATAAAAAAAAAGAATTTTCAAATATGTTGCCGATATAACGTTGTTCCGGGTGGGAGATGCTGATTAACACTGGTTGTCAACTGCTGCATAATTTTTCCCAATTCCACGATGAAGCCAACGCTACTATCAAAAGTATAGTGCGGGAACACGCGCCATATCTTCAGAATGGTTTGGATAAAATACAAAATAAACAACTTGAAAATAAGTAATCTGTAAAACGTATACTCCATCCAAGAGTCCATTCTGACTCTTGGATGGAATTATTAAACTTTCAGTAAAACCGAATAAATACCCCTTTGCAGCGTGGGAGTATCGACCTTGTATCAACGTGATTTAAGTGAGTGCAAGGCTGTTGGATTCAGAAGCATTTTACGGCTCATCTTCGGGCAACGCAAGGTGTCCGAACTCACACCCGCAGCTGCAGCAGATATAACCGTCATCCCATGGGATAACACGATCAGAATGACATTCAGGACAGCGATCCATTTATGCGGCCCTCCACTGGCGGTTGCAGCTTTCACAGCGATACAAACGCATGACGTTTTCATCAATGAGCTTGCCAACTGTATTTCCAGCAACAGCGCCGCTTGCTGCTCCAACAAGGATGCCGAGAATTCCACCAACGACAGTGCCAAGTCCAGGACAAATCAATGATCCGACAGCAGCTCCAGTCTTTCCACAGGTTGCAGCAGCAACATAGCCGCCAGCTCCTGCACCGATAAGCGTTGT
>JAFVPG010000193.1 GCA_017505415.1 Lentisphaeria bacterium
AAGCAGAATAAATTCCCTTTTCGGCAATTCAAGTTTTACAATGCCTTCCGGAGAAACTGCATATTTTTTGCCGGTTTCAAAATCGGAAACGGCTGCATTTTTGTATCCGAGAGCGGAAATATCGACCTCAACTTGGCGCTTGCTGCTGCCCATGTCGCAAACGGCAGCGACTGCATGAGGTTTGTTTCTCTGCCGATATACTGTAATGCGTGCATCTTTGTCTGCTGTTTTGACCGGTAGTTTGGAGTTTTCATCCCAGAATGTAATAACTTCAACATTATCTGCGGCATAACCGAAGTTAAAAAGTTTGCGCCACAACTGCTTATAAACTTTGCTGCCGTTGTTCGCCCACAAAACATTAGGCAGATCATACGCAAATGTGTAGCACATGAAACTTCTTGTAATATGCTCAAGATTATTACCGGTAAGACCGCATAAAACTACCGGAGAACAACCGGTTTGAGTTCCGAGAGTTTCCGTAATAATATGTTCCTCACTGAAACGGTCGTGAAACTCTGTCGGACCGTATCCGCGCTCCAAATCCAGTTGAAATGCGGCAAAACTCAGATATGGCAGAGTAATTCCATTGGTTATATGCAATTCGACCAGAGGCCGGTTGTCAAAAATCGTCCTGCCTGCAAGGTATACCATTGTTGCAGTACGTTTAATAGTATTACGCATTTCAAAAAAATCGCAATACGGTTGGATGCTGCCGTCAGGCAATTCATAGGCTGGTCCGGTGACAGGATCAAATATCAGCATCGGACCGCCGCAATTATCCCAGTAGATACCATCCAAGCCGCAATCAATCAATTTTTTTGCATGATAAAGCAGAAAATCACTGTATGACGGTGAGCTGTACATACTGTATTCATCATAATCCACCGGATTACGGTATTCAGCATGATGCCATTCATCCTGAAATACGCTGAAATCCTGCCATGCACCTGAACCGGAACGGGGATTCATATAAGGATAAAGATAATCACCGTTCCGTGCAAAATCTCTGCCGCGTTCAAGATGAATGCGCAAACGGCGGATTTCATCGAGCTGCATATCACCACAGTTGCGTTTGATAAAATCTTCAATATCACTGCGTTCAACGGCACTTTTTCTGCGTATGTCTTTGGCAAGTTTTTCCGCCATTGAATAATCTTTATTCAGCGGGAAATGATCACTCGGTCTTTTGGTCCCCCAAATATAGCTGCCGTTCAAACTTGCGATATATTTTGCATGTGGAGCAGGTTTCCAGCGATTGGTATACTGCCGCCAGTTTTCCGGACGAGGTTTGACCGGGCTCGGCATAAAGCCCATCACTATTTCAAAAGGTTTGTCTTTGACTGTTTTCTGATTGAAAAGATGTACTCTTAATGTAACTGCTCCGTTTTGGCGGACGAGTTCAGTTGAATAAACGCCTTTTTTCAGATTCCAGTTTTTATCCGACGGAGCGAACCAGGCAATACCTCTGTACTGTCCGCCGAACCATAAATAGGGCCAGAACGGAGTTTTGATACGACTGTTCTGTCTTTCCTGCAAATTGTTCCATATCTGACCATTACCTTTTTTCAGGAAACGTGACGGATGAAAATGTGGGATGCTCTGCATGCCGTGCATTTGAGAAGCTTCATTTTCTTTGAGAGGTATCTCCAGTACCATGGAATTGCTCTCCCATTTTGCATGCGGTGTAAAATACAAAGTTGTTTTGCACATCCCGTCATAATCATATTCCGAGACAGATTTTACAGAAACATTTCTGCCTTCAAGCAATGTTTCAGCAATCACACGATCCGGACTTTTTTCGGTAAAACGGAAAGATTTTTCTTTAAGATAATCTTTTTTGCCGTCAATTACCAAGTTTGCCGGAGCGGCAAGGATATTACGGCCCTGCGCATAAACTGCATCAAAAAATCCATTTTTCAAGCGGTATCCGGTTTGCAGAGCATGAATCTCTCTGTCGTTGACTTTCAATGGTTTGAAGGGGGGAATTATGACACGTTCCGTACCGATCTTATTATTTTCCCATTCAAAATGTTTGGCTTCAAATTCAGCTTTTTTCAATTCTTTTTTGCCGTTTTTCAATGTGAATTCGGCATTGATTGTATATTTGCCGTCAGGCAGTCTGCCAATATCCCAGAGAGAATAAAATCCATAAGGCTTTTTCTCTGCCTGTGAAGTTGAAACAACTTTGCCGCTGTTGTCGCAAATTGAAAATATTACTTTTGTTACATCGGCAGATGCTTTGACTTGCGGATTGCCGTAACGGGCTTTCATTTTGCCGTAAAAAGGATAATGGGCAAACTCAAATTCAGTATTATGTTTTTGGGGCTGAGTCCAGACAACAGAGGGAACCTGACTCCAGGAAAATGAACGTTTATAGAGTGTTTTACCGGATTGGACATCGGTGATTTGAGCTTTGAAATCATAACCTCCGACAGAGGCGGCAGGCTCATTGTATTTCAAGCGGAAAATATGGCTCTGATGCGGTTTTATTTCCACAGTCTGATTCAGAAATCTCGGAGCTGCGGCACTGGTGATATTTACAGTACACTCAATTTTCTGCGGTTTATTTGTATTATTGAAAACCGGCAGTTCAATGTCATATTTGCATTTTGCATAATCTTTGCCGAGAGTTTTCAAACCGCCTGACACCATATTACTGTCAAATATAAATTCAGCCATGTTCTGCGGATAACAGAAAAGTTCTGTTTTGGTAAGACTGGTGATTTCTGTCGGGTTATAATAGTTTCTCGCCATTTGAAAACCCCATTTTCCCAACGGGAGTTTGCCGTTTGCAAAACCAAGTTGCGCAAGCGGAATGGCAACTTCAATATCCCATACTCCGTCATGCATTTTGCTGGCAACACGTACCTGAGCTTTCCAATCCTGCATTTTTGTATGAGTTACAGAACCGCTGGAAATTTTATAAGAAGTGCTGAACATTTTCCCTTTGGGATTGAAGCCGAGCTGAAATACGTAATCATTCAAAGGGGTATAAAAAAGCAGTTCGACAGTATCATCTTTATAAATATTTTTTCCATCCTGTGCGATTTTTGATTTCAGTTTCATCCCTGCCGGCGGCAATTCGCTGCGGCATGAGAAATAAAGATTTTTGGCAGTATATCCGATGCGCCAAACTCCCTGACGGAAAGAAAGTACTTCGCTTTTGTAGCGTTTGAAGCCGAAAAAAGGCACTGCCCCGAGCCACTCTTTTTCATTGATAATACCGTCTATCTGCGGAGCTTTCAGCATAACTCCGGTACGGACAAGAGTTTTATTTTCGCCGCAAAGGAGCAGCGGCAGCATAAATATTGCTCCGAAAATCAGTTTTAATTTTTTCATTTTTTATTTTCCTTTGTTGAGATTTTTCATCCCGTCTTCATAAATTTTCTGTATTTCAGCATCGGAAAGTTTTTTGCTGAAAACGGTAAATTCATCAATAGCATATCCCCAACGTTCATAACTCCATCCGGCGGCAAATCTTTTCTGATAGCCGAGTTCTGCATTTGACAAGGGCTTGTCAAGCTCAAAAGAACGGTAAGGCGTACCGTCAAGACTGACAAAAAGTTTATTGCCTGACCATGCAGTTGACATTAAATGCCAGTTTGAACAGATACGTCTTGCACCGCTGTTAACAGCGTATGCTTTTGCGTATTTCGGACGTTTTTTGCTTATAAGTAAAATTCCTGTTTGACGGCGGCATGGACAGACTTTCATCGGGTCATTCAAAACTCCGACAGTCATAATAGCTTTGTTCGCATCCCCACCTATACCCCAGAACGGGATGGCAGGTCCCTGTGTTCCATGTTTGCAATCAATCTTGAACCATATATTAACAGTTCCAGGATTGTCAAAGTCGATATTGTTTTCACGCATGAAACGGATTGCCGTTCCGCCTTTTCCGCTGCATATCGCTTTGCCGTATACTCCATCAACAAATATACTTTTCCCGGCAGGAGCCCCCTTTTCATCTCCCTCTGCAACTGCTGCATTGAAATTATTTTCAAACGGAACATGAAATTTCACTGCATCTCCAAGCTCATCACCAACAACACTCAATGCAAATAATAAAACACCTGCTGATAAAATCATTTTTTTCATCTTTATTACTCCGTAATTTTATTTGATGCATAAAAACCGTAACCGTCAATTCTTTTGGTCAGAACTTTTTCCTGCATATTTTCAACGTGACCGTCAACAAAACTTACAGATGCTTTATTTTCATGCCGTGCCATGATATTAGTCCAGCCGTAAGCCGGTGCGATAAAAGGATTGCCGGAATTTCCATCCATCCAGAACGGAACTTTTGAAGTCCATTCTATCGAGTCAGGTTTGAAGTAATAATTTCCCTGTCCGGATGCAAAAGTTTCTCCGTAAGAAAGATTTCTTTTCCATGGAGCATATCTTCCGACAGACCCCAGATAACTGTTGATGCCGAAGTCACTGTCGACCATATTTACCTGATCTGTATGCCTTTTTTCAGGACAGTACATAATACCTGAGCCCTGTTTTGAAACATCTCCGACTCCACGTTCTTCAAATTTGCCGAGATACCCCTGCTTGCCGCAATGCTGCAAATATTCATGAATAACTGCGGTACGGTTTCCGCCGAATTGCCAGCCGTCATTATCATCAACATAAAAACCAAGTCCCAGAGTCATCTGCTTCAGATTGGCGGCACACTGAATCATACGTCCTCTCATTCTTGCTTTGCCGAGTGCCGGCAAAAGCATTCCTGCAAGAATTGCGATGATGGCAATAACTACCAAAAGTTCAATCAGCGTGAAACATTTTTTCATTTTTCAACTCCTTTTTCTGTCAGTTTTTTTATGATTTCCAGAAATTTATATCCGTTATGTGTATCCGGTTCAAGATAACTGCCTTCAGTCCACTCATTCCATGCGTTGATAAAAATGATTTGATTTTCATCGTTATATTTTTTTATCATCTGCTTCAATACCACAAAAAGTTCCTCAAACGGTTTCTCCTCCGGTTCCATTACCGGCATAAATGGATATGCACCATAGTGGTATGTGTCAGATTGTACCGTTCTCGGAGATGAATCCCACCCCGCAGTTACGACCGGATAATACGGTACCGGCAGATCTTTGATCACCCTTGCAGCAAAATCGGTATATTCCTGTGCCGCTTTTGCATAACTCACCCGTGGAAAATCCTGCTGCCATACTTTGGTGGTTCCAGCACTGTTATAACTTGTAAAACTGTCAAATCCTATATCTTCAGACCACAATTCAGATGCTGTTTCACAGAAAGGCTTGTTGTCCAGATTGTCAAACCAGACTGCATTGATATGAACACCTGGTAAACCTGCTTCTGAAACTTTATGGCGCAAAAGAGAGAGGACTTGTCTTGTTTTTTCAATACCGCCCATCTGATTTATAAAGCGTCTTACGGCATAAATGGAAAAATAACATTTGTTTTCAAGTCGCCAATATGACGGATTTTTAAAATAATGTTCAATGATATAATCCCATACTTCCCCGATATTTTCAGCTGTATTGGTCCATGGATAAAGAGTTTGTGCATTTATTGCATTGGCAAAACTTACGGGGTGTTTATCGTGCCAGTCATGATTTGCCCACATAAGCGCAAATTTGATTTTATTACGGTTTGCCGCCTGCAAAAAACCTTCATCCAATGCCCTTTGCAGATACGGTCCGTCATACCAGTACCAGTCAAAAACAAAAGCATCAATACCATGATCTGCCGCCGCATCAATTTTCTGCGCCATAACTGCAGGATCAGCTTCGTCCTGATAGCCCCACAGCGGAATTCTCGGTTGTCTGTGACCTTCAAAACGCGGGCGCGCACATTTCATAAGTTCCCATTCGGTCCAACCTTTACCGTGGAACTCTTCATTTCTTTTGTCGAGATGATAATTCGGAAAATAATAAACAGCTGTTTGCATTTATATAATATCCTCCTTTCTGAAAAACAAAATTAATATACCGCAAAAGCCGTCTTTTTTCTATGAAATATTTGCAAAAAAATAGCACAATTCTGCAAAATATAACTTTTTATTCTTGACAAAATAATGAAGATGGTGTATGTTTTTTGCAGCTCATAAAATGGTGCAATATGAAAACTTTTTATCTGGAAAATTTTACAAATGAACATGGTCTGCCGCTCTCGATACGGAACTCTGCTCATGCAGAAAATACCGAGCCGCATACACATAATTATATTGAAATCGTATTTATCCGTGCCGGTCATGCCATTCATCATCTTCACAGTATGGATGGAAGTGAAATTCTGTCTAATTCCATAATCAAAGGAGATGTTTTTACTGTTCTCCCCGGAGAGATACATTCATACAGTGACAGCCGCATGTTCCGCAATTACAATTTGTGTATCGGAACAGACCTGATGACGGAAATGACAAATGATTTGCAGAATTTAACATATTTTGATACATTTTTTTCCGACCGGAGAAAAATGGAAATTAATCAGCTGCACCTGACTCCGATGGATTTTCTTATTGCAGAAAATCTGATAAAGAGAATTGCTCTTCTTCTGCACAGCAAACTTGAAACAAAAAGCAGGAAAATTGCAGTGAAAATTTTGCTTATGGAACTTTTTCTGCAAGTTTTTGACGGTGTTCTCAAAGGCTGGAAACAGAATTCAGCTTCCATGAGTGACAACCTTTTCATGTCTATAAATAAACTTGAAGAAAAACCTCAAAATAAAGTAAATTTTGCAAAACTTGCCCGTGAAATCGGCATGAGCCTTTCAAGTTACGCTCATAAATTCAAAGATACAGTAGGTGTGCCGCCATCAGAATATTTGAATTTGTTGAGACTTGAAAATGCAAAAAAACAGTTGGAAGAGACAGATTTGCCTTTATTTGACATCGCCGTTGCCAATGGTTTCAGCAGTGACAATTACTTTATACGCATGTTCAAAAAACGTTACGGCATAACTCCGAAACGCTACCGCATGCTTTATTCCAGTCCTGCCGAACCGGCATAAAACACAGCTTTATTATAGATAGAGGTAATTTCAAAAGTCCTCAAAAAATCTTGAAATTCATCGTCGCGATCTTAAAACGGAGTGTTTTCGGAGGTTATTTATTCAATAGCCACGCTTAAACTACCGTTTTAATCTCATCAACGCTGATTTTTCAATCTTTTTTTGAATGGCTCTATTATGTAAAAGTCAAGGGCTGATTCC
>JAFVPG010000194.1 GCA_017505415.1 Lentisphaeria bacterium
ATGCTGCGCCTGACTGAAGGAGGCTTCCGTTTCAACCTCTGCCGTCAATCTCTCAAACGCAAAGAATTCTCAACCTGGAGTCCATTGATAATCCGCTTCCATGAAGTTGAAAACTTCGGAGAATTTATCTATGGTGATTACAGTACTGTATTCAATATGCGTTACGGCTTGACCACTGATAATCTGACCAGAGACGAATATGAAAAACTCTCTGCAAAATATCAAATCCCGGCAATGAAAGTAATTCACGGTCCGTACGTCAGCAATATTTCAAATGATTCCGCCACAATTTCATGGGGAACTGCAGGTAAAGTACCCGCTTTTGTTCAGTATCGTGAAAAAGGTTCAAAAGATGCGCCGAAACGTGTTTACAGTAATAAGCAGCACGGAATTTTGAAACATGATACCGCACACTTTGTCAAACTCGAAAATTTGAAACGCGGCGTTGAGTATGAGTATGAACTCTTTGCTTTGAGTCCTGTTGCATTGAAAGAAAAATCAAGCAAAATTGTCCGTTCTTTCCGTATGCCTGAGGCAAATCTGAAAGAATTTTCCTTTATCGTTTCTTCTGATATTCACTCCGATGTAGGTTTCCTGAATAAAATCATAAGCACTGAAGCCGCAGACAATGCATCTTTCCATGCGCTTCTCGGAGATCTGCTCAGTCATGCCGCCGGACGTGATGCACTCTATGACGGCATCATAGCTCCCCTCGTTGCCAACGAAAACAAAAAAGCTGTTGAAAGACCTTTTGTTTTCGTCCGCGGCAATCATGAAGAACTCGGCGTTTATGCAGCAGAATACTTTACTGTAATGAAACATCCGACCGAAAAGAGCTATTACACTTTCAATTACGGCGATGTCTGTTTCATCGTTCTTGACAGCGGCAATGATACGATTGACAGCACTCCTTATTTCTCAAATACCGAACTCTATGCAGAGGAAAAAACATTTTTGCAGGAAGTTGTCAAATCGGATGCTTACAAAAAGGCAAAACGCCGTATTGTTTTCGTTCATATCCCCCCGCTTGGAACTTCTCCCCGCATGAAAGAACTTTCAAAACTGCTTCAAACTCTCGCAAAAGCCGAAGTCAAACCAGATGCAATGCTTTGCGGTCACATGCACAACTATATGCGCATTGATGCCAACAGCAGTTCATATAATCCTGCTACCCGTTCAAATTACGCACTGCGTTTCCCCATTGTCGAAAAATGGCCCTTCCCCATCATCGTCAACTCTAACAACACATTCGTTGAATGTAAAGTCAAGAATGATAAACTCACTTTCTATGTCTTTGCCGCCGATAAAAATGGCGACTTGAAAGAAAAAATTGATACAATCATCGTTGATTGATACAAAATCAAAATAAAGTCCTCCCGCTGTTTTCTTGCAGTTACGGGAGGATTTTTTTATTCCTCAGGCATTGAGAAAAGCATTTTGACAATCACGGCACCGAGGATAATAACGACAAGTGCAAAAACTGCCCACATGATATAACGCTTTATTTCATCATGTGGAACAGACGGTGCGAAAAATGGAGATTTTTCAGCATTTTCCAACTGATAAAAACTGTGTTTGCTGAAAATAAGTTTATCTGCATATTTTTCAATATCATAATATTTTTTCGCCGCTCTGCCGCCGTAATAAATTTTTAACGGCTCTGCGTTTTGCGCTTCTGCAAGCAGAATTTTATCTGCAATTTTCCATGACATGGTAATATTTTTCAATGGTGCATTATCGTTATTTATAATCGTCAATATCAATTTATCCGCCCGGAGTGCAGGAACAGCGATCTCTTTTCCCTCTTCTGAGATATAAAATGAATTAACAGAAAAAGTTTTACTGCTTTTCCCATTGATTTCCTGATATTCCAGCGTTACAAGACGTGAATAATATCTGTCATCAGCTTTTATTGCCAGATATGCCGGAGGGATACGGCATGCATCTATTTCGATCTGAGTTTCACCGTCAAGATTTCTGCGTCTTATCTCCGGCAGTTCAAATGTCAGAAAATGCTTTTTCCCGGCAGTACGGTCTTTTGCCATTATTTTTTTAATATTAAATTCCTCTGTACGAACTTTTTTCTGTACAGTTTTTTCATCTCTGCTGACAGTTTCAGCACTGACGGTCAAATCCTTTTTCTCAAGAAAATTATTAATAACCACAAGCATCTTCTGGGCTTTTATTTCAGGAAAATCAACAATAGAATTACCATAAAGATCGTCATAGCGATAGAGTTTCAAATTTTTGTCATTCCGGACAATTTTCCCGTCTGCTGCATAAAAAGTTATATCCAAATCTTTGTCAAAACGCCGGTTATCCGTAATAAATTCAATAGAATCGAACCTCTTTTCCTGCGGCAGAGTCAATTCTATTTCCGCAGTATTTTTTTTGATATTGCGGCTGAATCCGGTTATTTTGAGACTGTATGCAGCTCCGCTTTTATCCGTCAAATCACGCACTGCAAAAGGCACAACTCTGCCGTCAGTTCCAATTATCAGAATATTTGAATAATCATTATTGGTATTTTTATACAAATGATTATCGAAACGGACAGCGACCGTTTCTGCTTTACTGCCGTCACTTTTTGCAGAACGGACAAATTCGTATTCCTTCAACTTTTCATCAGCAGCCAAAACACTGCAAACTGTAAATAAAAACAGCAGAATAATTTTTTTCATTTTTTACCCTCCGCAAAATATTTACGGCATATAATGTATACCGCCGCTCCACCTAAAAATAATATACCGATCAGCAAAAATGCAATTACTTTGTACAAAGTGTTAAGTCCTGCAATATCGACCATATAAACTTTTATAAGACAGCCGATAAAAAGCAGCATACTTGCACCTCGCAGAACTTTATAATTTTTTCTGATTCCTGCAACAAGCAAGGCAACCGCTGCCACCGCCCACCATATCGACAAACCACCGTGACGGAACTCATACAAAGTATCATATTTTTCCAGATTGCGGTACACTTCAACCGATGTATAAATCAGCATAGCAAAACCGCCGACAGTAAAAAATATCTTTTTTGCATAAATACCTGTTTTATCAATATTATTTCTGTGCAGAACAAAACCTGCTCCAATCAATGCCAAAGCAAACATTCCTCCCCGGAAAAATCTGCTGCATATATCTCCAGCAAAAACATAATCAAATGAAGCCATTATCATGCACAATGCTCCGAAAAATACAATAAAACTCAAAATCAGCAATGTTTTGAATTTACTCCTGCAATAAGCAAAAACCAATACAAACGCCAATACCGACCATGCACTTGTTACAGCCCCCGGATTTTTCAATGCCAGCGGCAATGCCGCAGACAGCGAGACTGTCGAAGCGGCAAGAAATGCAGGCATGAGCTTTACTCCGTTCCGCCGCTTGCGTATCAGAAAAATCCCCTCTCCCAGAGTCAACACCGACAATAAAACTGCAAATCCTGCCGATGCCATATCAGCAATTGATTTATCCAGACAAAATCCAAGCATGGCAATACCTGTAAGCAATGTCAACGCACATGCCCCCACCGGCAGAAGCCATTCTGTCAATCCGTATTCAAACTCTCTGCTTCGCAACAGCGGTATTATTGAAAACACCAGAAAATTGACTGTTATCAATCCGACACAATATATATCTGTTTTTTTAGTAAGATTGGCAAATCCGCCATCAATAATAAAATAACTTAAAACAAATGCCGTCCATTCCAGACTGCGCCAGCACCGCTTTTTCGCTCCGATAAGCACTCCGGCAGAAATCAATGCAGTATATCCCAGCAAAAAAAGCAGATTACCGCTGTTGTCAGACAACATAACCGGAGTCAGATAACCACCGGCACAACTAATCAATGCAATCGGCAGCAAATTGAATTTCACCGCAGTAAGCATGGAAACACATGTGGTAAACAACATCAGAACAAAAGCCGCTGGCGCCGGCAGAATATGATACAATTTGAATCCGGCAAATGCTCCCATATAAAAAGTCACAATTCCAACGGATAATACTCCGATTGCCAGAATATGAAACTTTTTATTCAATCCCGCAAGACCAACTCCGAACATCGCCATTGCAGCAATAAAAGTCATGATAATCCGCACAGTTGGACTTACCAGATTATTTTCAATCGAATATTTCAGAAAAAATCCCACTGCACAAAGTAAAATTATAATACCTGCTCTTATCAGCCATGTCGTTGCTGCCGCATATTCCGGAGAAACATTTTCTCTGAACGTTCCGTAACAAAACCAGTTACGGAATTTCCGCCATGTTTCATTTTCAAGTTTTTTGCACTTACAAAGTTCAGGTAATTTTTCTTCAATGGTCACAACCGGAATTTCAGATATTTTTTTCTTTGTATCTTCAGACTTTTTGTCATTTTTCAATCCGGTAAGAATCTTTTGTATATGATTGAGTTTCAAATGGATACAAAAAACCAAAATCATTAAAACAAGTATGAGAATAAAATTAAATTCTTCCATAAAAAATACCTCCTGTTTACATTTTACAATACTGCATAAAAAGTATTTTTCAAGAAAATATAAATAATTATCAAAAAAAAGACGCTCCTGTAATGGAACGTCTTTTTTCTTTTCTCCCGAAAAATTAGAGAGAGATAGCATTGCAGGGGCATTCGCCGACGCAAGCACCGCATTCGATGCATTCATCACTGATAACAGCAACGCCGTTTTCCATGGTGATTGCATTGACGGGGCAAGCTCCGACGCAAGTTTCGCAGCCGCCGCAAATGGAAGTATCAACTTTTGCAGCCATTTTTGATTCTCCTGTTAATGTTTTTTTATTTTTTCGATCGATCCTGAAACAGAACCTTCCTATACTATAACATTGATTTTAAAAAAAGCAAATATTTTTTTCTATTTTACCAACATTCATCAGTTTTGACCGGTGACAGGAATAACATTCGTGCTGTCGTTATTCAATGAAGGCAGCAGTCCAAACAGATTTACATACTCGGAAACATCCTGTAAATTAAAATCTGATCTGCCGGAAACAAAGTAACCGTTATCAATATAATTGCATACTGCTCCATAACGGTAAACGTGACTGTCAAGTGAACTGTCAATATCCTTTACATCAAGATTCATAACTATGTAGGAATTACCTGCAACATTCTTCAACATGCCGAATATCTGCGGTACAGAATCTGCAAGTTTTCTCCCTTTTGCACCGCATTTCAAAAGCGTGTAAAAAGGAGCATTACTGTTGTAAATACAGACCTTATTCTGCACAAAAAGGACTGTTATGCCGCTTCCGAAATCACTTGCGGCAACCGGCATTTCAAAAGTCGCAGAACCGTTTTTATTCTGGCGCAATGCAGCTCCGAGATACCGCTGAGCCAAAAGTTTCAGCTTGCCCTGATTATCAGGAATAACTGCGACAAAATGAAGTTCTTTCTTTTTGTTTCCTTTGAAAATTCCGCCGAAAAATTCACCGGTGCAATTTTTCATAAGTTCCGGAACTTTTATCCCGACACTCTGTTCAAACATCAGCATAAAATTATTGAACTCATTTT
Source organism: Lentisphaeria bacterium (assembly GCA_017505415.1). Taxonomy (GTDB): domain Bacteria; phylum Verrucomicrobiota; class Lentisphaeria; order Victivallales; family Victivallaceae; genus RGIG5270. The sequence continues at coordinate 5,533 of JAFVPG010000194.1, forward strand.
TGTTCGCAAAAGATCTCTCAATAACAGAAAAGAAATTATTCCAATCCATATAAGCTCCGAGAGCAAATATTGTACTTGCAGGCAATTCCGGACCGATAGCGAACTTCACATTATTTTTACCGGAAAGAGCGCACAATGTACCGACAGATTGCGGCTTTACCGCAGTAAAAAGTTTATTTGCATAAAGACGGGGAGCAAGCTGTTTGGTACTGCTGCCGAAACTTTGCAAATCATCAAACTTCATCGAATTTACCAGCATCAGAACATTATTGAAAATCATTTGCTGTGTCGAGTCATTGACATAAGTTTTGCTGAAAATATCAAGCAGAGATGCAACCTGTTTATTCAAATTCTCAAGATTCTGATATTGAAAAGTCAATCCGCCTTTGTCCAGATGTTTTACGGTACGTTCAAAAAGTTCCTCCTGAGATTCCGCACGAAGCAGCATTGCGCCGCACAACATCAAAAATGTCAATAATTTTTTCATTGCAAATTACTCCAGAGTTTTCTGCCAGAAAGCGATTTGTTTTTTCACTTCATTGAAACCGGTTCCGCCGGTAACTTCACGTTTGCCTACGCTTGATTTTGCATCAAAAAGTGTCAGAAAATTTGCATTTGCTTCAGGAATGGTGATTTGCATTTCCTCAAGAGTACATTCATTGAGCTGTTTGTTGTTGTCCTTGCAGTATTTGACAAAAGCTCCGACTCTGTGGTGAGCTGTACGGAAAGGAACGCAGAGTTTGACCAGTTCTTCGGCAACGTCAGTAGCCATCAAAGCAGGATCGGAAGCTGCTTTTGCCATATTTTCCTTTTTAAGTTCCATACTTGCGAGCATTGGCGGGTAAACCCGGAGAATCTTTTTGGCAGTATCAAGTGCGTCAAAAATCTGTTCCTTGTCCTCCTGCAAGTCGCGGTTGTAGGTCAAAGGCAATCCCTTGCACATAGTGAGCATAGCCATCAAATCACCGTAAATGCGGGCAGTTTTGCCACGTGTAAGTTCGGCGACATCGGGATTCTTTTTCTGCGGCATCAGACTTGAACCGGTGCAGAAAGCATCGCCAAGTTCCACAAAATCAAACTCTTGCGAACACCAGAGAATAAGGTCTTCGCTCAAACGTGAAGTATGCATGGCAAAAATCGCCAGATCACTCAAAAGTTCAATGGCAAAATCCCTGTCTGCAACCGCATCCATACTGTTGCGGCTGACTCTTGAGAAATTGAGAAGTTCACAAACTTTTTCACGCTGAATCGGCAATGTTGAACCGGCAATCGCCCCGGAACCGAGAACGAGGACATTTATGCGTTTGGCACAATCTGCCAGACGTTCCGCATCACGGTCGAGCATTTCCACATAAGCCAGCAGATGATGAGCGAAAAGAACCGGCTGGGCGTGCTGCAAATGAGTAAACCCCGGCATGATTGCTTCGGGATTTTCTGCAGCTTTGGCGACCAGAGATTTCTGAAATTCACGGATCATATCAATAAGCAAAGCAATTTCATCACGCAAATACAGACGTATATCCAATGCTACCTGATCGTTACGACTTCTGGCGGAATGCACTCTGGCACCTTCGTCACCGAGTTTTGCAATGAGGGCACTTTCAATATTCATGTGAATATCTTCGAGTTCCATTTTGAACTCAAAATCACCTTTTTCGATACGGTCAAGGATATTGTCAAGCTCTTCACAAATCATTTTTGCAGTAGCTTCCGGAATGATACCTGCACCACCGAGCATGGTTGCATGAGCCTTGCTGCCCTGAATATCATATTTGTACAAGCGTTTATCAAAAGAGATAGACTCTGAATAATCCGCTACATCTTTGGAAGTATTTTCACTGAATCTTCCGCCCCACATTGCCATAATATATTCTCCTTGTTAAAAATTTTGTGATAATGCAATATATATAAAAGTACTCTCTTTTTTACGAATTTCAATTTTTTTTGAAAAAAATACGGTTTTTTATTTGTAAAAATGCAAAATGGAGTTATTTTTTGTTTCCTACAAGATAAAAACTTTTTTGTCGGGCCGTTGTTTCTTTCTCAAGGCTTCTCTTGAAACTGCGGCTTTCACCGGTGGGATTTTTCCCGGATTTATGAATTTTGCACCACGAAAGGGACTGTGGAAATGCGAATCAATGTGCTGGATTATTACAGCAAGGAGGAGTGGGAACTTCTCCGCAAAGAAGCTGACAAACATGAAACTCCGTGCCTCGTAGTTAACCTCAATATCATCGAGCGCAAATACAAAGAACTTCAAACTTACTTCCCGTTTTCAAAGATTTATTTTGCAGTCAAAGCCAATCCGCATGACGAAGTTCTCTCTCTTCTGCGCGACCTCGGTTCAAACTTTGATATTGCCTCCCGTTACGAATTGGACAAAATCCTCGCTCTCGGTGTAGATCCGTCCCGTTTGAGCTACGGCAACACCATCAAAAAAGCAAAAGATATAAAATACTTCTATGAAAAAGGTGTAAGACTTTTTGCCACTGACAGTGAATCAGACATCAAAAATCTTGCTAAATATGCTCCCGGCTCAAAAGTATTTTTCCGCATTCTCACCGAAGGCGGCGAAACCGCAGAATGGCCGCTGTCACGTAAATTCGGCTGTCACCCTGATATGGCAATCGACCTTATCATGCAGGCAAGTGAACTCAATCTCGAACCCTACGGCATCTCTTTCCATGTCGGTTCACAACAGCGTGACATCGGTGCATGGGACTCTGCCATTGCCAAAGTCCGTTATATTTTCGACTACCTCAAAACTCAGGATATTCAGCTCAAAATGATCAATATGGGCGGCGGGTTCCCCGCCAACTATATCTCCAAAATCAATCCGCTTGAACTCTACGCAGAGGAAATCACCCGTTATCTCAACGAAGACTTTGAAGAAGGTCTGCCCGAAATCATTCTGGAACCCGGCAGAAGCCTCGTCGCTGAATCAGGCATTCTCGCCTCCGAAGTCATTCTCGTTTCCGAAAAATCCTCCGTCGGTCTCGACAAATGGGTTTACATCGATGCCGGTAAATTCAACGGTCTGGCTGAAACATGGGAGGAAAGTATCAAATATCCTCTCTACTGCGAAGGGCGCGGCGAACTGACTGACAACTTCATCATTGCAGGTCCAACCTGCGACAGTCAGGATGTCATGTACGAACAGTACAGAAATCCCCTCCCCAGCTATCTCAAGCCCGGCGACCGCATCTACTGGCTTACCACCGGTGCATACACTTCAAGTTACGCATCTGTTGAATTCAACGGATTCCCGCCGATCAAAATGTATGTAGTCAAATAAGCCATAAAATAATAGCAGGCTGCTGAAAGTTTTTTCAATGCTTACAGCAGCCTGTTGCATTTTTATTTGAATATGATATATTATTCTCTGAAAGGAGATTGATATTATGACTGAAAATAAATTTCATTCATCCGGAGAAATCGTATATCGTATCCTGACATGGATATTCATGGCAACAATATTTTTGCTGTTGGTGCCGTTTTATTCCATTGTAATTTTATTGATTCCTGAATCTTTTTATTGGCTGAGTTTTATCATCATCCCGTCGATTTATATTTTTCTTTTGTATCTCGGATGGAAAAGACAAATACGCAAAGATACAATTATTGAGCCGGTAAAAAATTCACGTACGCAAAGTGTTTTACTCTGGCTCGGTCTTGCTCTGATAATTTTTGCAATTGCAGAAATTGGCATTTCTCAATTTAAAATCAATTATTTTTCCGGATTTAATATAGATTATATTCTCCTCACATTGTTATTAATTGCAGCAATTTTGACCGGAATTTTTCTGCCGTTCAAAAAGCATGAAAAAGGAATGAGTTTTGCTGCTGAAGGAATTATTGCAGGAGTAATAATAAATCTGACTGTCATGGCATTCAATCCGGTTAACTATGACTATCAGGGAGAAAAACTGCCGGCAAACTATAAAATGCCGCCGGCAATGCAGGCAAGATTTTTACCGGATGACGCTTATAATTTTGAGATCAAAGGTCAAAGTATGATGTTTGCACACTATGCCGAATGGAGCTGTAATGTTTCAGAGAATGATTTTGAAAAATTCCGTAAAAAACACGGATATAATTTTGTCTTGAACCGGACAAATGTCAATGAAGACAAAGAGGTCGGTCCGCTGCACCATTTTGATGCTGATTGGCAGAAACCGTATTATTTCTACAACAACCGGCACGCAAACGGCGGTGGACTGACTATGCGTTATTCCGTTCCTGAACAGAAATTATACGGTCATTATTCCAACCGCTGAAACAATGGGCAAATAAAATCAATAAAAATCAGGATTGAAACTCTTTGCGGTAACGCTGCGGCGGTATATGATATTTCTGACGGAACAAACGTGAAAAATAAAATACATTTTCCCATCCCGCCAGAGAAGCTATTTCCTTGACCGGAGCAGAGGTTGACTTCAGCAATTCAGCGGCTTTGCTCAAACGGATTTGCAGCAGGAACTGCTGCGGCGGCAAATCTGTTATCTCTTTGAAAATCCGTCTGAAATGAGTCGGTGAGACATGAAATCTTTCCGCCTCGGCGACAAAATCCCAATCCGCTTCAGGTGCGGCATATATCTGCCTTATCAACTCTTTCAACTCTTCAGCCTGATACGGGATGTGCCGTGTTTCTTCTTCCTGCGTTTCAATTATTTGCAGCAGCAGATCTTCAAACATCATTACTGCCCGGGGGGAAACAGGACCGGGACGCTGAATCAATGTCATTATTTCCTGCATATTGCTGAGAAATTTTTCCGGATGCCGTATCTGTATCAGAGGCGCAGAAATATCCGGATTCCACAAGCCGCCTTTTATATACTTCTGAATCCTCGATCCGCATGTACATATATAGTTGTGATGCCGTGTCGATTTATCAGCCGGACCATATTCAAAAAAATGCCCCGGATATGTCAGAAACACATACGCACCCTCAACCTCAAACTGTTTCCCATGGTCAATCCGTAATTTCAAAATTCCGCTGTAATTAAACTGAATGCCATAATAACGCGGTTCATTGCGGACAAAATTATCCGATTGCGGTTCAGAACCGTATATACTGAATGTCAAACCATCAAAAAAATCCATAATCCTGCCTTTTTTGTTCGTTTTGTATATATTTTAGTTTATTTTATCTATTTACAAATTTAAATTCAGGTGTATATTACTGAAAATCAAACAAAGGATTAATTTATCTTAATTCTGCAAAAATACAATCAAAAAAAATAAAAATAGTCGCAAACGGAGGTATTTTTTATGAAAAAGATTCTGAATGTCGGTGTTATCGGACTGGGCAGGATCGGACGAAACCATCTGAATGAAATAGCATCTTTTCCCGATTTATTTAAAATCGTTGCAGGAGCAGACCATGATCCGGAACGCCGGAATGAATTGTGTCCTCCTGAACTGAAAGATGCCGCCCTCTATACCTCCCTTGATGAACTTTTGCAGCATCCCGAACTCGATATGGTAACAATTGCGACACGTCATCCCGACCATGTTCCCATGGCGATAAAAATTCTTGAAGCAGGAAAAATCGCCGTCGTCGAAAAACCGACCGCAACAAGTACTGCCGAATTTGACTCCATGCTTTCTGTCGCAGCCAAATATCCGCATAAACTTTTCCTGCGTCACAACCGCCGTTTTGAACCCGCCTTTGTAAAAGTACGGGAACTCATTGATGCCGGATTGATCGGAGAAGTGCAATACATAAAACTTTACCGCAGTGTCGGTTACTGCCGCCGCAATGACTGGCTGACAATGCCTGAATTTTACGGAGGTTTGCTTACCAACTGGGGACCGCATCTGATAGATCAGGCATTGCAGCTGCTGGCATCTCCGGTAAAAGATATTTTTGCCGACATCCGCCGTGTCATTTCCATCGGTCAAGGCGATGACCTCTTCAAAATAATTCTCAAAGGTGCAAACGGACTACTTGCAGATATTGAAGTTTCAGGCGCAAACGCCATGCCCGGACGGGAAATGGAAATAATCGGTTCACGGGGAACTCTGATTTTTGAAAACGGCAAACTTTCCGCGCGCTATATTGATCCTTGTGTTGAGTTGAAAGAATTGCAGCCGCATCCGGAAAATCCGCCGCTTTCCTACGGAAATTTCGATGAACAATTATACTTTGTCAATTCTGAATTTGAACTGCCGAAAATCAAACAGACAGTTTTGTGGAAATATTTGTACGATGAAGCAGTAAACGGAATTCCTTCCGTATTGAAACTGGAGGAAGGCCGTGAAGTCGTGCGCATTACCGAAGAAGCATTCAAATTCTGCAATCTTGATCCTGTATCTCTGATAAAAAAATAAAACAGTGAGGCACAAAATGAAAAAAATCAATGTAACAATCTGGAACGAATACCGTCATGAACTCGCAGAAGGTCAAATCGGTGAATATATACGGAAAATTTATCCTCACGGCATCCATACTTTTCTGGCTGAAAAATTGCAGTCTGAAGATTTTGAAATAAAAACAGCAACTCTCGATGAACCGGAACAGGGCTTGAGCGATGAATTGCTCAACAATACAGATGTATTGATCTGGTGGGGACATTGCGCTCATGACGAAGTCAAAGACGAATTGGTTGACAAAATTCAGAAACGTATTCTTGCCGGAATGGGACTGATCGTACTTCACTCCGGACACATGTCAAAAATATTCCGCCGCATGATGGGAACTGCATGCCGTCTGCGCTGGCGCGAAGCCGGAGAGAAAGAACGCATCTGGACAGTCGCTCAAACTCATCCGATAGCACAGGGAATTCCGGAAACTTTTGTTATTCCGAACCATGAAATGTACGGAGAACCTTTCGACATTCCGAATGACGGCAAAATTATTTTCATGTCATGGTTTGAAGGAGGAAACGTAATCCGCAGCGGGGTGACTTTTGAACGTGACAGAGGCAAAATATTCTATTTCTCCCCCGGACATGAAACATTTCCGGTATATCATGATGCTGTGATACAACAGATTTTGACCAATGCGATACGCTGGGCAGCTCCGGCATGTTACGTTCCTCCTCGTATAACCAAACAGCCGGAATCTCCTGAAATCATCCGCACAGAAAATCCGTTGAAAGCAATAAATACAACTGTATTGCATAAATAAAATCCCGTATATAATTTATGCATTCCGAAGTTTTATTATGAATTGCAGAAAAATTCAGCTTTGCAAAAAGAAAAACATAATATTTGCTTTTACAAAACGCCAATTCAAGAAATGAAGGATTATTTCTTTTTTTGACTTGTTTTTTTACAAAAAACAGTTATAGTAATCATATCCGATTTTTTTGCATAAAAAAACAACAAAGAAAGGAAAAAAAATGCATTGGATTGATTGGGTAATTATGACTGTCCCGATGCTCTTCGTATTGGGAATGGGATTCTGGTCAAGACGCTATGTCAAAGGCGTGAGTGACTATCTCGCAGCTGGCCGTGTGGCGGGCCGTTACGTCCTGTCTGTCGGTGACGTAGCCCTTGCTCTGGCAGTAATCACCATGCTCGGATATGTTGAATCCCACTACAAGGCAGGATTCGGTATGATTTTCTGGAACAACATTCTTCTGCCTCTCGGCGTTGTAATGGGATTGACAGGCTTCTGTACATATCGTTTCCGTGAAACAAAAGCAATGTCACTCGGTCAGTTCCTTGAAATGCGTTACAACCGTCCTTTGCGTATTTACGCTTCAGCATTGCGTTCTGTTGCTGAACTGCTGGCGAACTGCATGTGCCCTGCATTGGCTGCACGCTTTCTTATTTACTACATCGGTCTTCCGACTACATTTTCACTTTTCGGCATTGAAATCCCGACTTTTCTGATAATCACCCTTATCTGTATTGCTGCATGTGTTTACATCTGCTGTATCGGCGGTGCGCTTTCACTGCTCATCACAGATACCTTGCAGGGATTTATCTGTTATCCTCTGCTGGTAATGTTTATTCTTTTCGTTGTTTTGAAATATCCGTGGACTGATGTCATCATGCCTACACTCATGGACCGTGTGGCAGGAGAAAGCTTCCTCAACCCGTATGACGTTGCTAAAATCCGCGATTTTAACGTTTTCGCTCTCATGGTTACGATCTATTCCTCGATCGTTAACCGTGCAAACTGGCTCGGCACCAGCTCCGGTATTGCAGCCAAAACTCCGCATGAACAGAAAATGGCTGGTATCATGGGTACATGGCGTAACGCTTTGACCGCTACCATCAACGTTGTTCTGGTTTTGCTGGTCATTGCAACTTTGAACCATACCTCCCGCAACAAAGAAGCCAAAATCATCCGTGACCGTCTCAGCAATCAAGTTATGGCTGAAGTCGGCAAGGATAATACCGCTCTCAAAAACAAACTTAAAGAAAAATTTGCAGCCATCCCGCCAAGCACACACGTCATCGGCAAAGATGCGCCGCTTTCACATGAAAAAAATATCGACACCCCTCATTTGCAGGCTGTTTACAACGAACTTAAAGACACTCCTGAAGGTCAGGCTCAGTATCAGGAATTTTTCACTCTGTATCATCAAATGATGCTTCCTGTTACTATGAGTCACATCCTCCCCGTAGGTATGATCGGTATGTTTGCATTGTTCATTCTGCTGATGATGCTTTCAACTGACGACACCCGTCTTTTCAGTGCTGCTCAAACCATTGCACAGGATTGTATTCTGCCGTTCTGCAAAGGTGTTGTAACTCCCGAAAAACACGTTCTCATCATCCGTCTGACAGTTATCGGATGCGGTATTTTCTGGTTCATCGGTTCATTCTTCATGGCACAGCTTGACTATATCAATATGTTTGTGACAATTATGTGTTCCATGTGGATAGGCGCCGGTCCGATGATGCTCTTCGGATTGTACAGCAAATTCGGTAATACAAAAGGTGCATTCACCTCATTGGTTACCGGTATGGTACTTTCTCTCTGCTTCATCTATCTCCAGCGCAACTGGGCAGATACAGTTTATCCGTGGCTGGTCGACATGAAGTGGGATATGGCAGTTGCCACATTCCTGGAAAACTGTTCCGCTCCGTTTGATCCGTGGATCGTCTGGCGCATGAACTCATACAAATTCCCGATCAATTCCACAGAAATCAACTTCATCATCATGATTATCTGTCTGGTTGGTTATATCGCAGTTTCTCTTACCACTTTCAAAGAGCCGTACAATCTGGATCGTCTGCTGCACCGCGGTATCTATGATACAGAAAACAAAGGTAATATCAAAGAAAAATGGACTATCAAAAACATTTTCCGCAAACTTATCGGTATTACTCCTGAATTCACCACCGGGGACAAGATCATCTCATGGAGCGTATTCTGCTATTCTGTTGTGTTCCAGTTCCTGTTGGCATTCCTGCTGGTCATCATTTGGAACACATTCCACAGATGGCCGTTGGAATGGTGGGGATACTACTTCTTTGTAGTCAGTGTTTTTGTTCCCATTATTGCAGGTGTAATTGCTTCTGTCTGGTTTATCACCGGCGGTATCATTGACTTGCGCAAATTGTTCAAAGCTCTTGAAACCCGTGTTGTAGACCCTCTGGACAACGGTCAGGTCGAAGGACAGGTTTCTCTCTCCGATGTAGCACGTTTTGAAAAAGCTGAAGAAGAGGAAAAAGAAGAAGCTAATCAATAACAGATAAAAAATCATACAGAGAGAAAGAGTTAAATGCTCTTTCTCTCTTTTTTTATTTGCATTTTTCAAAAATAATATTATATTACTCTATGATTCGGAACAAATTATTTGTTCGACCCTTTAACCACGGGGGAGTCTGTTCAACAGGCTGAGAGGAAGTTAAAAACTTCGACCCCTTTAACCTGATTCGGATAATGCCGACGTAGGGAGTTGCCGTTATGATTATACAATATATGGGGATTTTTGAGTCGCTTTTCCGGACAAGAAAGGAAAAATTATGACTCAAATGGAAGCCGCCCGTGCAGGAATCATCACACCTGCAATCCGTCATGTCGCCGAAAAAGAATTGCAATCAGTTAATTTCATTGCTGAACGTGTTGCCGATGGCAGAATTGTAATCCCCGCCAATATCAACCACAAAAATCTCGTTCCATGCGGGATAGGCAGAGAACTTACCACCAAAATAAATGCAAATATCGGCAATTCAACGCTTTCAAGCTGTTCTCATGATGAACAGACTAAACTTGCAACCGCACTTCATTACGGTGCAGATACTGTAATGGATTTAAGTACCGGCGGTGATTTGAAAGCTATTCGGCAGTGTTTACTTGATAAATGCCCGGTTCCACTCGGCACTGTTCCAATTTATGAGACTGTCGTCCGCCACGGCGGCAGCAATTTTGATGAAGAAAAAATCCTTCAGGTCATTTCAGATCAAGCTGAACAGGGTGTCGATTATATGACTCTCCATGCAGGATTGCTGAAAAAATACGTTCCCATGGCCCTGAAACGCAAACTCGGTATCGTAAGCAGAGGCGGAGCATTGCTTGCGGCATGGATGACTGAACATAATGCTGAAAATCCTTTTTATACTGCATTTGATAAAATTCTTGAGATTTGCCGGAAATATGACGTAACTGTTTCTCTGGGAGACGGTTTGCGTCCCGGCTGTTTGGCAGATGCGTCGGATGAAGCACAATTTGCTGAACTTGAAACATTGGGAGAACTGGTGCAAAGATGCCGTAAAGCCGGAGTTCAAGCAATGGTTGAAGGTCCTGGTCATATCCCGCTCGACCAAATCGAAATGAATATGAAAAAAGAACAGAAAATTTGCCTCGATGCACCATTCTACATTCTCGGTCCTGTCGTTATCGACTGTGCGCCGGGATACGACCATTTTGTTGCAGCAATGGGAGGCATGATGGGAGCATTTTACGGAGCGGCAATGCTCTGCTATGTGACTCCGAAAGAACATTTGGGACTGCCTGACAATGACGATGTCCGCCGTGGAGTCGTCGCATTCAAAATTGCCGCACACGCAGCAGATGTCGGATTACAGAAAGCCTCTGCCATTACCAGAGACAACGCTATTTCAGATGCCAGAGCAGTTTTTGACTGGGAAACTCAATTCAAATATGCCATTGACGAACAGCATGCCCGTAAATTGCGGGAAGATGCTCTGGAACAAAGCTCAAAAAAACATGAATGCAATTCAGAATACTGCACAATGTGCGGTCCTGATTTCTGTTCTGTCCGCCTCTCTGCCAAATTAAAAGGCAAAAAATAAAAAATTGCCCCCAAAATATATAATTATGTTGCGGAAAAGTGATATAAGATTCATTTTTCCGCACTTTTTACTTTGAAAAATCTATTTCCGGATATATATTAAAATAATATATATTCGGAGGAAAAATGCTGCAATTCAACTGTCCTGCATGTAATAAAAAATATGAAACTGATGACGGCTACGCCGGGGGGCAACTTATTTGCGACCGGTGCGGGACACATTTCTTCATTCCGGAGCTTGAAGACTTCGGTGATGTCATTTACGAGTATGCACCGATTGATAAAAAGCCGGAA